>JAEENR010000039.1 GCA_016283885.1 Verrucomicrobiota bacterium | reverse complement strand
GTGATTCTGATTCCATTATGATGGGGGATACTGAGCTTTTGCCCACGTATGGAACAGAGACGATGCATTGGACGTTCACACAAGTTTCCTCTACAGAGATCCTGATGTATGTGACTGGGCGCGCGGGTGCGGAAAATTATACGGACGTATTGAACTTTGATTCATCCTCGCAAATCGCGGGCATCACCTTCTTTGCAGAGGCAACACCGGACGATGACTACATTTACTACAGAGCGCTGTATTTCGACAAACTATCCCTTGCGCAGGGAACATCCTCGACATCTCTTTTCTCATACAGTATCGAAAACAGCCGTGCTGTCATCACCAAAGTTTCGGACAGCGCTGCCGGGAATATCGTAGTGCCGTCCAAGCTGGGCGGCTATTCGATCGGCTCGGTGGGACGCTCCGCTTTCAAGGATTGTACGGGGATCACCGGGATAGCCTTTGCGGATGGGACAACAGTCACCAATATAGGCGCGACTGCTTTTCAGGGATGCACTGGGTTGACAGTAGCCGCGCTGCCCATCGGGTTGAAGACGATCCCGGATGGCCTTTTCTATGGCTGCACCGCTTTGCAGGCGGTCGTCATTCCGGATGGTGTCACGGAAATAGGAGATGGCGCTTTTGCTGAATGCAGAAACCTGGGTTCCGTAAGCCTGCCTGCCGGAGTGACGAAAATGGGTGAATCTGTTTTTCTGAATTGCCGCGGTTTGAACGGGATCACCTTGCCAGAAGCCGCGGTTGAGATACCGGGACAGTTCCTTTATGAATGCCACGCCTTATCGTCCATAGAGATACCGAAGATGGTGACCGGGATCGACTACAGCGCATTTTATAATTGCGTGGGAGTTACCAAGATCCATTTTCTGGGCAACGCCCCGGCACTGTATGATGACAATGTGTTTTCGGGTACGACAGGAAAGATTTATTACGAAGAAGGCACCAGCGGCTGGAGCACTGATTTCGGCGGTCTGACCACGGCTGTCTGGGGCAGCGATCCCGATCCGGTGGAGCCCGCTCTGGGATATGTCTGGGATGGAAGTGTTCTGACGATCTATTACATCGGAACACTGCAGATCAGCGAAGATCTGGAGAACTGGGAGACGCTTTCCACGGATTTGGATGGCGGAACGTATGTCATTGAGTATCCTCAAGGGCAATTCTTCTTCCGCGTAAAAGTGGAATCATAAACAAAAACGCCGTTGGATAACGGATGAAAAAAGCGAGACGTGGATCCATGTCTCGCTTTTTCAGTTATGAGGATGACGACCGGGAAGAAGGTTATCTCTATTTAGAGACTCTGAAGGACCTCTTTGATTTTCGCCAGGGTGATGGGCTTGGCCAGACAGCCGTTGAAGCCTTCTTTTTTGTAGTGTTTCAGGAATTCCGTATCCGCCGTGATGAGATAGATCGGAAGATCGGTGTCTTTCTTTTCGTTTCGGATGTATTTTGCGAAATCCACACCGCTCATGCCGGGCATCCACATATCTGTCAGCACCGCACTGAAACGTCTTGTCTTCAGGATCTCCAGTGCATCTTCCGCGGAGCGGGCCATGGCGATATCCTGCACACCGGCCTTTCTGCAGAGCGCTTCCAGAACTTTGAGATTCATCTCCACGTCATCCAGCAGCAGCAGAGACAGGTTCGCCGGCAGGACCATTGCTTTTTCCCCGGTCTTTAGGATAGTTTCTTCCTTTGCGGTCAGCGGCATTGAATCCAGGTTGTTCAGTTTCACGGTAAAGACACTGCCTTTGCCCACTTCGCTGTCCACACCGATCGTGCCGCCCATTTGTTCGATCATAAGAGCGCAGATACTCAGGCCCAGTCCTGTTCCGCCGGTCTGGGTCATATTTTGTATCTGCTGAAAAGGTTTAAAAATGTCTTTGAAATGCGACTTATCAATACCGATCCCCGTATCGCGAACGGAGAACTCCAGGTTCATCCTGGTTGAGCCGTTCTCTACAGGTTTGCAGCCCACTTTGAGTGTTATCGAGCCCTGTTTAGTGAACTTTATCGCGTTACCGATCAGGTTGAACAAGATCTGATGGACGCGCTGACTATCCATTTTCAGTAACGGCATATAGTCAGGGCATTCCATCTTCAGCTGCAGATTTTCAATGTGCGCGCGATGGGTGAAAGCATTGAGTACCTTATTGCCCAGTTCTTTGAAATCGCAGAAATCATAAGTGTAAACCATGCTCTTGGCATCCAGCTTGGACAGATCCAGAATGTTGTTTACCAGTTCCATCAGTACATGGCTGCTGAAAACGATATTATTCAGATACTCGTCCGACACTTTCTTTTCTATATCTCCGCATTTCAGAAGTTCCGCGAATCCGATGATCGAGTTGAGCGGTGTGCGGATATCATGGCTGACACAAGCAAAGAAGAAGCTCTTGGATTTTTCCGCCTGGATAGCGCGGTCGCGTTCCAGGGTCAGATCCTCAATGAGTTTTCTGCGAACCATGGACGCTCTTACCATGTGCTGGAAATAGTTCAGCATGTATGTTTCTGTTGGACCCAGTTCAGGACGGATAGTGTCAAAGCCAACGGCAATGTTACCGCGGATTTTGCCACCTACTCTGATGACTGCCGCGAAAAGGGTCTTGATTTTTCTCTCGACCAAATAATCATCCCACGCTTTGACAGTGAATATGTTTGGAGTTTTTTCGTAGAAAACCCGCTGGATCTCTTTGTTTTCCTGACTGTCGATCCATGCCCGCAGCGTTTCTCCGGTGACAGAGCTCAAGCAGTCAGAACGGAAACTCTTTGGAAATCCTACCAACGCATCCACAGAGATACTTTCTTCATCATACCGTGCAAACCAGCCCAGCTGCGCATCGAAATACTTCACCAGCATCTCGATGATGGACTTGGCTGCTTCATTGAAATCCTGCTCTTCCAGAAAGAGAGATTCCAGACATTCCGATGTTGATTTTTGGATCGCCAGCTGTCTCTTCTGCACTATATTGCTGCGATGGAAAAATATCACTGCCGTCAGCAGGATACATGCGATCATGGCCGCTACCAGGATCACCAGCTGCATCGGAGTCAGCAAAGGTTTTTTGACACCGGTAAACGTAACAGCCTGCAGATAATTCTGTATCTGATCCTGAGTAAATGACTTTAAGGCTTTGTCTATGACATCTCTGATCGTTGCATCCAGCTGGATACTGTAGATGAATTTCAGGGGATCATCATACTCATTATGCAGTGTTTGTGAAAAGACCAGGTCTGAAAACCGGTAGTCTTTCCACAGCATATACTGCGCGGACTGCAGGGTGTCGAGCGTATAACTTGCCGCGCCCATCTGTACAGCACGATAGCATTCTTCCCGATTTGGATAAAAAATAACATTTTCCTTCAGTTCACCGCTGCTGAAATACGAGCACAATACAGAGTCCTCTACTGGAACGGCCGCTACATCGTTCTTGGAATTTATGTTTTTGTGTGTTTTATGAAAGACCTTTACCAAAGGAATGTAAATATTGTTCTTGCTGACAGCGGTTTTTCCTATAGGGCTGGTGTCACCGCCGAAGCCTATCCAGATATCGCTTTGTCCCTGAAGGATCCTGCTGCGGGCTTCCTTGGAGGTGGTTGGCGGCAGATACTCGAAAATCAATCCCGTATTTTTGCTGATTTCATCCAGCAGCTTTCTGACTAAGCCCGTCCCCTCTTTTTCCTCGGGGTCATATTGTTTCACAGGCGGGATCTCTGGAGAGATATCCACGCGAATGGGATGATTTTTGAATTTTTCAACGGCATCCATTTCGGCTTTGCTCAGCATAAGGATGTTAAAATCAGACGTGGGAAAATGCCGATCCATGAGTTCTGTCGTGAAATTCGGTTCATTGCGTTTGAGGTAGGACATCCCGCTGTCTATCTGCTCCTTCAGTTTGGGCTTATCTTTGTTGATACACAGATAAGTCAATTCTGTGGGGAACACGGCCAGTGGTTTGAGTCCCTGCGGAGTGCAGGTGAACACAGCGTCATTGAAACCATCCTGCACAGACTGTTCCGCTTCGGCCAAAGTTTCATAGTATTGGATACTGCAACTGACATTGTGCTGGTCAAAGAACTCTTTCAGTGTGTTGGCGGCTCTGCTTCCGTCCAGCACCGCGATACGGGCATCTGCCCAAGTGCTGGGCTGATTGAGCTGCATTTTCTTGTTTTTCTGGGGAGTCGCCAGAAAATAATAGATCACTTCAAAATCCAGATCGGAATAAAGACAGTTTTCAGATCGTTCCTTCGTATAAGCTAGGCTGGGGACGATATCCACTTTTTTCTCCATCAGGGATTGATAAGCCTGAGAATAGGTAGTGTTGATATACTCCACATCCCAGTTGTACATTTCCGCCAGACGGCCTATATATTCACCTATGTAACCGTGAAGCTTGTCCTCATAGAGGCAGACCCTTATCCGTTCTCGGGGCTTCTCCTTATGATCAGAGAGTCTGGCCTGTTCAGAGAGTCTGACCCGTTCTTTTTCGGACAGGGGCAGTTCCAGATACTGTGCCTCCAGTTCATCCAGGACCGGCTGTTCATAGATAAGGTAATACTCGATAGCCTGGTTCAATTCCTTAAAGACAGATGTTTTTCCATCGGGGACAGCAAAATAAATATCGCTTTCGCCGCAGATGGCTGCCACTTCTATTCCCGGCTGTTTTTCCGGCTGAGCGGCGAGCAGCAGATCTGTTTTTCCGTCTTTCAGCGCCTGGAGCAATTCCTGTTCGCTGGAATACGGCACTACCTGATACTTCAGCAGATATTGATTGGCAAATTGCTGCAATTTATTAGTGCATTCCAGAGTGCAGGGCGCGTATCCGATCTTGATGGGGGAGGTGTTCGGCCAGCCCTCCGGGCTGTGATTTAGAAAAGCGTCATTATCCTCTCTGGCCAGCAGTGTGATCTTGAATTTGCCTATTGACTGCAGAGGATAATCCAGCGTTTTTTTATATCTCTCACTCTTGATGATGCCGCAAATGACATCCATGGATCTTAAAAAATCTTCATTGACCGGAGGTCGTGTCGTATCCACGATCACATCCCAATTATTGATTTGGCTGATCCGGTGCAGATGCTCCTGGATGAATTGAGCCATGTTCAGGTTCTGTCCGGTGAACTTATCAGTGGAAATGGGGCAGTATGCGCGTATAGTCGGGACTTCATAATACTTGCGGAACAATTCCTTTAAGATATCGGGTTTGTCCGCTAGCAGACGATCCATAGCGTCATTCATCTCCGCCAGCAATTTCCGGTTTCCTTTTTTGACAACGAAAAAGAAGGGATGGATATCCATCTCTTCAAATACGGTCTCATTCTTGAGCTGACGCAGACTGCCGGTCACGATGGAATCTACTTCTCCTTTTTGAAGAGCTTCCTCCATCCGGGTCACACTGTCATAATAAACCGGGGTATAAGTGAATGCTTTTTCCTTCGTGAACTCGTGGAAAATATCATTTTTGCTGTTGTTGTTGAGCATTCCCACGCGCAGACCGTTCCATTTTTTGTAATCTTTGCGCTTATATTTAGTTTGCCCTGTCTTAAAGGTCATGATCGTGCTGCTCATGCCCAGCGGATGTTTTGAGAAATCAAAATGCGCCAGCTTCCACGGAGTTTTGATCGTACTGCTGAGCAGATCGATTTCACCGGAATCCAGCATGTTCAGCATCTGGGACCAGCCAGCCTCGTAACCTACATACTCATATTTCCAGTTGGTGTAGGGCTGCAGCTCCTGCAATACGTCGTAACCGAACCCGGAACGGTTCCCGTTCTTATCTATTTCGTGGTAGCCCGAAAATTCAAAAAAACCGACCCGGATGTTTCTTTCTTTGGAGGTATCGTCCGCTCCATATACGACGGATACGTCTTTTGCGCAAAAGATAAGTAAGAGCACAAAAGCAACGCTCCAAACAGAAAAGCGGAACTTTCTTAAAATAGAATTTGTTTTGATTATCGCAGTGGTACTCATTATTTATTCATTAGCTTATAATGGGCCTTAATGCGCATGGCAAAAAAACACCACACACCCGTTTACACCAAAATTGGAGAAAAATCAAGAAGATAAAGATTTACAAGATAATACGCGCATTGCCCCGCATAATCATAAATTAGAGATTGAATCTCCCTGCATTAGCGGATATACTGGATTGGTTCGGCGTTGAGCGCGTTTTAATGCGCGGAGAGTTGCCTTTGCTGATATAAATGGATACAAATAGCGAAAATACAGATTCTAAAGATCGCCAGCCCGTTTCCGTGGTGACGGGTGGTGCCGGTTTCCTGGGAAGCCATCTGGTGGATTACCTGCTGGCTAAGGGACACAAAGTCATCGCCATTGACAATTTAGTGACGGGACGAGTGGAAAATATATCTCATTTATCTGGGAATGAGAATTTTAAGTTTATCAAACAAGACGTTACGCAATACCTGTTTCTGAGCGAAAAAATAGATTATGTGTGGCATTTTGCCTCTCCGGCCAGCCCGATCGATTACGCGGAACTGCCCATCCAGACCCTGAAAGTAGGCTCGCTGGGTACACATAAAGCCTTGGGACTGGCCATGCGCAACAAGGCCCGCTTTCTGCTGACTTCCACTTCCGAGATCTATGGTGATCCTCTTCAACATCCTCAAACAGAAGATTATTGGGGAAATGTGAACACAGTAGGTCCGCGCGGCTGCTATGATGAGGCCAAACGCTTTGCCGAGGCGATGACCATGGCCTACCACCGGGAACATCAGGTGGAGACCCGTATCGTCCGCATCTTTAATACTTACGGACCCCGGATGCGTCTGCGTGACGGTCGTGTTGTGCCGGCTTTTGTGGGACAGGCATTGAGGGGAGAACCCATTACTATTTACGGGACCGGCAGCCAGACACGCAGTTTTTGTTACTGCTCCGATTTGATCGAAGGGATTTATCGTCTGATGATGAGCGACTATTGTTATCCGGTCAATATCGGCAACCCGGCCGAGATGACGATCCTGGATTTCGCCAAGGAGATCGTCTCCCTGACAGGCGGACGCAGTCAGCTTATTTATAAGGACTTGCCTGTGGATGATCCCAAACGCCGCAAACCCGATATCACCAAGGCGCGGACTCTCCTGAACTGGGAGCCGAAAGTGGATCTGAAAGAGGGACTGAAAAAGACGATCGAATGGTTCTCAAAACAGCCGATTTAGAAGATTTTGGAAGTAATTCATTGTAAAAAACAGTGTTGAGTGAAAAAGAGATTTGACTAAAAGTCGATTAATTGTCATACTACGCACAGATTTTTCGCCCACAACGGGGATTGGAATTCATTGCTTGTGTTGTGGTTGCGATTTTATGATTTTGTAACATGTTGAGCGCAAAAACGTTTTTGAGCCTTGATTACGGGGCTGGAACACTCAAACTTGCGGAGTTTGAGGTAACAGAATCCGGCGGACTACGGTTAAAACAGTTTGGTTTTAGACCGTTGGGTTTGCTTGGTGCGCAGGACAGTGCCCGTGAAGGGCTGCTGAAAAAGGCATTCGGCGAACTAGTTGCTGAACGTCCGGTGGCTGCTAAACTGGCCAATGTTTGTGCGCCTGGTTATCAAGTATTTAACAAATTTATCAAACTGCCGCCAGTGGACAGCTCCAAGGCGGCGCAGATCATTCAGTATGAAGCGCAGCAGAATATTCCGTTTCCGCTGAATGAAGTCGTCTGGGATTACCAGAAGATCGGTACGGCCGCTGATGGATCCGTGGAAGTGCTCCTGGTCGCCATCAAGAGCGATTTGGTGGAAAGCCTTTTCCGTTCCACATCCGATTCCGGACGCAATCTGCAAGTGGTGGATGTTTCCGTGGCAGCGCTCTCCAACGCGTATCGTTACACCTACGGCCAAAGCGATGAATGCGTTATGCTGCTGGACATTGGTGCCAAGACCAGCAATGTGCTCTTCTTTGAAAAAGGACGTTTCTTCTGCCGTTCTCTGAATGTTGGAGCTAACGCCATCACACAGGAGTTTGGCGCTGAGGCTAAGATGCCTTTTGCGCAGGCGGAACAATTTAAGATCAATGAAGGTTTTGTCAGCCTGGGCGGTGCCTATGAGGAACCGGATAACCCGAAACAGGCCCAGGTCTCCAAGATCGCTCGTAACGTCCTGACACGCCTTCACATCCAGATCAACCAAACGATCCAGTTCTATCAAAAACAAAGCGCCGGCAGCGCTCCCAGCAAGATCTATCTCTGCGGCGGCGGCGTGACTCTGCCTTACACGGCGGAATTCTTCACCGAGAAATTCGGTGTTCAGGTGGAATACTTTAACCCGCTGAAAAACGTGGAGATCGCTCCCGAAGTCAACCTGGAAGAACTCCAAAAAGTAGGTCACTGCATGGGTGAGCTGGTGGGTTTGGCTTTGCGCAATCTGGCCGAGTGCCCGGTGGAATTGAACCTCGTTCCGCTGCGCGTGCGCGAAAGCCAGAAACTGGAACAAAAGAAACCTTTCTTTATCGCTTCGGTAGCGGCGCTGGTCATCGGACTTTTCGCTCTGGGCTGGTACTACGGCAATAAGACCGTCAAGCCGACACGCGCCGAGCTGGAACAAGTCGAGCAGAAGATGGCTGTTCTGAGAGGACCTTCTTCGCAAGTCTCTGCCGAAAAGGAGCAAATCAACAAAGCACTGACCTCGCTCAATGAGATGTCCGGCTGGGTGAACGAACGTTTCCTCTGGTTCGACATTTTGAATAATCTTCATGAGGCCATGATTGAGACCGAAAAGGAAGTCAGTGCCAATTTGACAGCCGACATGGGCCGGGAAGTCAAAGCCGGTCTGTGGATCGATCAATTCCTGCCGGAACTGCCGGATATGGAAACCGGTCTGGAAGATCCCCTTTCCAATGAAGGCGGCGCCAGCTCGGCGAGCTTGATGCGCGCTTCCCGCGGCCGTCGTGTAGATCCCCGTATGTCAGGCCGTTACGCCAGGCTGATTGCCAGCGCAGCGGAGGTTGCCACGGATAATACCCCGGTCAATACGAACGAGATACGTGAGATCAAAGTGATCTGCAAAGGTGTGAATTTGAAGCAGCAGCGCATCACGGCCAATGATGAGCTGGCCTTCAAGTTTGAAGAAAAAGTCAAGGGAATGACAAACTTATTCGATCCGGCCGAGACCAGTCTCTCAGCCCAGTCTGAAATGACCAACGCATACGCTAACACGTTCTCTTTCACTGTGAAACTGAAACTTAAGACCCCTGTGAAGATATAGACTATGAATATCGACTTTAAAAAAATCCAAGAGTGGGTCAAAAACAATATGGTGCTGACGATCAGTGCCGTAGTCTCTTTGATACTGATCATCGCGGCTGTCTTCTATCTGCTCCAAGGTATGAACGCCAGTGCCGCGGCGAAAGAAGAATTAGCATCCGCCAAAAGTCAACTGAACAGTTTGCAGACGGCGGAACCTTATCCGAACAAGGCAAATATCGAGATCCTCAAAGAACAAAACGCGGAACTCAAGCAGCTTCAGGAAGAATTCGGCAAGAAATTTGCTCCCGTGCCGATCCCTCCCGAAACCTATACGGCCAGCGGTTTTAAGTATAAACTGGAAGAAATGGTCTCCTCCCTGACAAAGAAAGCCAAGGAGTATTCCATCCAGCTGCCGACCAACCGTGTGAATTTCAGCTTTGGTTTCACGGCTCAGCGTTCCAACCTGAGAATGGACACCAACAGCTTGAAGATCCAGGCTGAACAGCTGGCTCATGTGGATTACCTCTGTTCCACGCTGCTGGATTCGGGCATCTCGGAGTTCATCCGTGTCCGCCGCGCGGCGGGCGCCACCAACGATCTCTTGCAGGTGGCTAATTACATCGCGGACTATCTGCCTGCGCGCAAGATTATTACCAATCAATACAGTTTTGTTTATCCGTATGAGATCGTCTTCAAGACCAGTCCGGGCGACCTGGGCAAGTATATCAATACGCTGGAGCAGAGTCCCTACGGTCTGACGATCAAGTGTGTAAAGGTCGAACGCGCTGAATCCATGATGACGGACGAACTGGCCGGATATCAGGAAACCGTCAACCCCATGATGATGATGCGTGGCGGACGCGGAATGAGAATGCCCGGCGGACGCATGATGGATCCCCGCATGCTGCAGCAGCAGGAACAGGAAGCTAAAAACGCTGAACAGGAAGAAGCTGAGAAAGCGCTCCCCAAAGTGACAACGACCGTTTTGAAGCCGACGGCTATTCGCGTGACAATGTACATTGATTTCATGCGCATGAAGACCGAAGAAGAAATGGCCAGCGCGGCCGCGGCTCCGCAGTCAGGTATCGATTTGGACGGTGACGGAACAATGGATGTCGCTGAAGACGGGATCACTCCGCTGCCGGGTGCCAGTGTGGATCCGAATGGTGTACCTATTGGGGAGAGCACTACGGCGAATTAAGGTCATTGAGGAGAAAGTAAGATGGAATTTTTAAAGAATCATTACGAAAAACTAATTCTGGGTGTGATCATTATCGGTCTTGTGGTCGCTGCGGTGCTCGTTTCCATGGGCGGTGAAAGCGACGACATGGGTGGCATTGATGCTCCGGTGTACGAGGCCAAGGCCAAACCTCTGGATCTGACAACAAACCTGGCTGCTTTGAGCCGCTTTACCGAATCCGAGTCGCTGGACTTTGAGGATGGACACTATATGTTCAATCCGGGAGTTTGGCAGCGCAAACCCGACGGTTCTTTTGTCACGGGTTCCCAGCTGGGTCCCAAAGGCTTGAAGATCAAAAAGATCGAACCTCTGAAATTTGCTGTGACCTTCGCGGATGTCAGCTCAGGTGCAACACCGCGCTGCTCCATGAGGATCAACCGGGTGAATCCTCCGGGCGAAAAAGGACTTCCCATGGCGATGAACTCTACATTGATGGCTGTGGGTGAGGAAAATGAATTTTTCAAATTCTTGGAGGCGCGTCCGGCTGACGCACCGACGGAAGTCGTATTGGAGATGAAAAAAGACGGTGAAGAGGTAACCCTTCCCAAGGGAAAGACTTATGAACGCGTCGAAGGCTATATGGCGGAACTCCGGTATGATGCTGAAAACAAGGATTTCAAAAACATAAGAGAAAAGTCTTCACTCGTTTTATCGGGTGAAACAAATAATGTCGTTGCCGTCACGGCGGAAGATATTGTACTATTGAACCCGGCAACGACGCTGAAAACGACTTTGAAATATAATGCTGCACCGTAAAACTCGTAGTATGAAAGTTCACAAGAACAGAAAAAACGTGTTGGCTAAAGCAGGTCTCCTCTTTTGCGGAGCCCTGTTGATGGCTCTCTGGGCGGAAATCGCCGTCCAGGCTCAAAATGCACCTGTTGTCAAAACTCCTGCGCAGGTCGCTGAAGAAGAAGCTGTCAGACGCCAGGAAGCTGTTGTACAGATAAAAACATATCTCAACCAGGCTGATAAGGCCCGCGCCGCAGGCGATTGGACTGAAGCCGCCCGCCTCTATGGCGATGCTTACAAGACGTTGAGTCAGGTAGGCCAAGCCAGCGCGACCGATGAATACCGTCGGATCGCGGACGGCATCACGGAAGTGAGCGTCTATGAGGCCGAACAGGCGGTCAAACGCGGGGACTATGAGTTGGCCATTGAGAAGCTGGACTACGCCCTGCGCGTGGATCCGACTAGTCTCAAGGCTCAGCGTGCCCGTGAGGCCGCCCTGCAGAAGAAAGCCCTGGTGAAGAATCGTGTTACCAGTAAAGAGGTGCGCGAGATCGGCGATGACGTGAAAGAAGCCGAAGCCGAGATCACGCAGATGGTTCACGATGCCAAGATGCTTTATGAAATGGGCGCCTACCAGAAGGCTCAGGAGAAACTGGAAGCCGTTCTGAAGGTCGCACCCGATAACAAACCGGCTCAGTATTATCAAAAACTCTTGGAAGAGAAGTACTCAGCCAATATCATGCGCCAGCGGAGCCTGGTCTCCGACTCAGCCATGACGGATGTGGCACGCGCCTGGACACTTACGACCAACGCGCAGAATCTGCCGGTGCCGAACATCATGGCCCGCACCAACCTGATCCATACGGGATTGGGCCGCCAGAAGATCCTCAACAAACTCGACCGCATTACCGTGGGCGAGGTGAAGTTTGACGGTATCCCTCTGGTGGAAGTCACTCGCTGGCTCCAGGAAGAGTCCATCAAGAATGATCCCGATGCCCAGGGCATCAACTTCATTGTCAACAATAGCATTGACAAGCCGGTGCAGGGGTTGGAAGCGATGTATGGCAATTACAATGAGATCGACCCGATGACCGGTATGCCTCGTATGGGCGCCGGTTCGATGCTTGCCCAGCAGGGCGGCATGGGCGGCGGCGGCATGGGCGGCGGCATGGGCGGCGGCCAGCAGGGTGTAAGCGCCTTCAATGCGATGTACATGGATATGGGTGATGTCCGGGAGTTTGTCATCCGTATTGATCCCCCGCTCAAACGGGTGCGTATGGCTGATGCGCTGGATGCCATCACCAAGGTATCCGATCGTCCTTTGAAGTATTCCATCGAAGACTACGCTGTGGTATTCACACAGCGTCTTCCGGAAAACGCGCAATTCTTTAACCGCACATTCCGTGTGGATCCGAACACCTTCTGGCAGGGCTTGGTCTCCGTCAGCTCGGAAGAGGTCGGTGTGGAAGGTTCCAACAGCTCCAGCAGCAATACCAGCGGCAGCAGCACGGGTGGTTATGTGGCACGTGTTTACACAGCCGGCAACAGCTCCGGCAGCGGCGGCATGAGCAATAACTCCGGTGGTTTGCCTTATGTGACCATGGAACTCGATAGCGGTATGGTGCAGGAACGTGTTCGTCTGTTCTTCCAGTCTGTGACGGGTGTCCAGTTCACCACGGGCAGCTACAGCTCTCAGGGTGTCGGCATCATGATGATGGCCGGCGGCGGTATGCAGTCTCTGAGCAGTATGATGGGTACCCAGGGCGGCATGGGCGGTATGCAGCAGATGAACTACAGCCAGCAGCAGCTGGGCTCACCGCAGCCGGGTCATACTCTGGTGTTCAATGACCGTTTAGGTCTGCTTTATGTTCGTTCCACGACAGAAGTCCTGGACGTGATCGAACAGGTCATCCAGACACTGAATGCTCCTCCTCCGCAGCTCTCTATCGAGGTCAAATTCGTGGAAGTCGAGCAGAACGATGCCAAGGCTTTAGGCTTTGACTGGTATTTGGGCAATTTCACTATTGATGGCGGCAAAGTGGGTGCCTCCGGCGGTTCAGCTCCGATCTATTCCGGAACTCCGACACCGGAAAATCCGACCGGCTACTTCCCGGCGTATTCTGACAACACCGCTCAGTCTCAGGGCAATATCACCAGCGGTCTGGCCGAGAATAACAGTGGTATCCCGACCATCGCGACGGTTACAGGCATCTTGACAGATCCTCAGTTCCGTGTTGTGATCCGCGCTCTGGAATCCCGCGACGGTGCCGAAGTCATGAGCGCTCCTCGTCTGGTGACCCTCAGCGGCCGTCAGGCTCAGATTCAATCTGCGGTTCTGCGTAACATCGCGACCGATGCGGATGTCAGCGCTTCTGAAGTCAGTTCTACCTCCGGCACAAGCGTTTCCGGTGGTACTTCCGCAACAGTCCAGGCTTTGGGTATGATCCAGCCGGAATCCGCGGCTGTGGCCACAGGTCCTACGCTGGACGTGATTCCTTATGTCTCCGCGGATGGTTATTCTGTCCAGATGACTTTGATTCCCTCTGTGGTGAACTTCCTGGGTTATGGCAACCCGGATGTTCCTGCCGCGGCGGAATTTGAAAATGCTTTGAAGGCGCAGGCCGGTAACCTGAGTTCTCCGGTTCCTCTGCCTCGCTTCCAGGTTCGTCAGGTCACGACCTCTGTGATCGTGTGGGATGGCCAGACAGTGATGCTCGGCGGTTTGATCTCTGAGGAAGTTTCCCGTGTCCGCGACAAAGTTCCTGTTCTGGGTGACATCCCTCTGCTGGGTCGTCTGTTCCGCAGCGAGAGCAATAGCTCCGCCAAGAAGAATTTGATCATCTTCGTCACACCTCAGATCATTGATCCGGCCGGTAATCCGATCCATGACCTGAACGATGTGGAAAATCTGCCTTACAACCCGAATTCCGTGCCGGTTCAGTCCAACAAGGATGTCCGCGTGGCTCCGGGAACCGTACAGGCCAGTCTCTAATCGAGACTTACGAACGCTTTGGCTGTGGAAAACGCTGAAAATACACAGACTTCCGCAGTCAGAGTGTTGATCGTGGACGGGCATGCGCTGGCATACAGGATGTTCCACGCGCTGCCGGAGATGAGGTCTCCGGCGGGTGCCCCCGCGAATGCGATCTTTGGATTTATAAAAAATGTTCGCCGGGCGATTCAGGCGCTCCGGCCCACCCACGGAGCCGTGGTCTGGGACGGGGGATTGAACCGTGAACGCTTGGCGCTGTTGCCTGATTACAAGGGACAGAGGCCGCCGATGCCGGATGATCTCCGGTCGCAGCTGACTCCCATCCAGCAATGGGTGCCCCTGGCGGGGTGGAAGTGCCTGCGCGAGGATGGAGTGGAAGCCGATGACATCATCGGGACTCTGGCCCGGAAGTGCGAACGCGAAGGCGCTGAGGTGCTGGTGATGAGTCCGGACAAGGATTTCATGCAGCTGGTCTCGGAGCGTGTCCACCTCTGGCGGTTGTGCGGCGGCTCGGAAGAACGGGTCACGCCGGCGGCCGTCCAGCGCAAGACCGGTGTCCGGCCGGATCAGATCGTGGACTGGCTCAGCCTGATCGGCGACGCGAGCGACAATATCGCGGGCGCGCCGGGAGTAGGGCCGAAGACCGCCGCCAGACTGCTGGTTGACTATGGCACAATGTGTGCTATATTTGACAATATAGGGCAGGTGAAGCCGGAGCGGCTTCAGGCGGTTTTGCGCGACAGCCGGGAATTGCTGGAACGCAACCGGAAACTGGTGGAACTGACGATGCAGCCGCAATATGAGCTGCCCCTGGAAGAACTGCGGCTGAGGGCATCGGATACAGGCAACGAAGAAAAGTTTTTGGGTGAATGGGGCTTTAACAGTCTGCGGCGCAACGAACCGCAGGAGCCGCCGATGATACAGGCGGAGTTATTTTGATAGTTTTGTACAAGATTTTGGATAAAGCGAATATGTTGGCAATGAAACGAGCCGGTATGAATTGGGCGGTGCTGCTGAGCGGTATCGCTGTTTCTGGGTTTGTGTTTTCCGCTCAAGCGCAGGAAGATGGTGTGATTCTGAGTCAGGACGGCACAGAATATCTGATTACTTCCGCGGGGCGTCTGCCGGGTGAGCAGACAAACCCCTCGCTGGCACTGGGCCGGCAGGGCGGTTTCGTCGTCTGGCAGGATAATGTTTCCGACCTGGACGGCCTGGGCATTTCCGCGCAGGTTCTGGACG
The DNA here is from genome assembly GCA_016283885.1 of Verrucomicrobiota bacterium. GTDB lineage: Bacteria > Verrucomicrobiota > Verrucomicrobiia > Limisphaerales > UBA1412 > UBA1412. The sequence goes on along the minus strand of JAEENR010000039.1, from coordinate 13,139 downwards.
CGGCCTTCCAGCCGGTGGGCGGCGAGTTCTGCGTCAACGAGATACAGCAGGGGGATCAAGAGAATCCCCGCGCGGCCGTTTTTGCTGACGGCGCGGGCATCTTTGTTTGGCAGACCGGTGTGCGCGGCAGCCAAAAGATCGCTTATCGTGTTTTAGGCGCGAACGGACTCTGGGCTTCCGAGCAGTCTCTGGCGCAGAACGGTTTGAACCAGAAAGATCCGCAGGTCGCGGTTCTCAGCAACGGCACGGCGGTCATTACCTGGAGCGCGGTGGATGTCTCCGGCAAGCCGATGGGCGTTTTCATGCAGGCGGTTTCCTCCACGGGTGCCAAACTCGGCTCCATCCAGGCGGTCGCTGATGGTCAGGGCAAACGTTCTTCCGCTATTACCCCTTTGAAAGACGGCGGTTTTGCCGTGGCATGGCTGGAAGAGAATCTTTCCACAGCCGTTTCCAATTCTGATTATACGATGGCCACGATCACGACCTCCATCAAGGTGCAGTCCTTTACGGCTGACTTGACGGCGGCCAACGCGGCCCGGACAGTTTCTCCGGCCGGCGCGATCGTTTCCAATCCTGCGATTGCCGCGGGTCCTTATGGTATCGCGGTGGCGTGGAGCCTGTTGAACGCTTCCGGTTCCGCTTCCCAGACCTGGGATGTAGCGGGCGCGGTGCTCGACTTCTCCGGCAATGTGCAGAAGAACTACTCGCCGCTGAATGATTACACACTGGGCGATCAGTACATGCCCCAGCTGACCGCGGTGGAGGAGAATTACTTTGCCGTGTGGACCAGCCTTCGTCAGGATGGTTCCTTTGAAGGTGTTTTCGGCCGTCTGTTCAATGTCTCCGAGTTCACCAGCGATGAGACGCGTGTCAATACGACCACTTTGCTGAAGCAGCTGCAGCCGGCGGTAGCCTCCAGCGGTAACAAGCTATTAGTGACCTGGACCAGCTATCTGATGGGCGAGTACAGCTTCGACCTTCAGGCGCAGCGCTTTATCACGGATTCTGACGGCAACCTGCTGGCTCAGCCCGAAAAACCGTTCGCTTACGCGCTGACAGAGTACGAGATCTTCGTCTCATGGCCGGCGGTCACTGGCCGCGCGGTCAAGCAGTACGATCTGTTCATTGACGATCTGCCTGCTCTGGCGCTCAAGGATAATTTCTATACACTGGAAGATCTGGATATGTCCACGACTCACACCTTTAAGTACTGCATCACACTGGAAAGCGGTGTGGTCTCCCCGGTCTCTGAACCGATCACGGTCAAGACCTGGGGTGCGGACAAGAGCCGTGATGGTCTGCCGGATGACTGGCAGTCGCTCTACTGGGGCTCCGACAAGAGCAAGTGGCCCGGTGCCAATGAAGACAGCGACGGCGACGGCGTGAGCAATCTGGATGAATTTTTAGCCGGTACCGATCCGATGGATAAAGAGAGCGCTCTGACGACTAAATTGAAGATGACCGCTCAGGGTGTTCGTCTGGAGTGGAATACCGTGGCCGGTTTTGTCTATCAGGTACAGTCCTCCGCTGATACAAAGAGCTGGACGAATCTGGGCGCGCCTCGCCGCGCGGCCGGTAAAGTGGATTCCATGGTACTGGATCCGGCACAAAAGAGTTTCTATCGCATCATTCGCATGGGCGGAGCTCAGTAAATAGAAGGGTAACGAAAGATCAGTAAATTATATGTTTGCTTCGATGAAAAAGTTTGGATTGATTGCCGCGTTAACGGGTTTGACATGCGCTGCCGCGCAGGCCTTCTCCCTGCTGGGACCCTGGGCCAACTGGCAGACCACAGACCTGGGTTATCAGATGGACACGGTTGTAACGAATGTTCCTCGTGACGCTGGCGGTCCGATGAATCTCAAGGAAGGCTACCGCTGGAATATCCCGGTGATGACCTACGCTTTCGATAAATCCTTCATGGACTACTATGGCGAGAGGGGTGTGGAAGAGGTGGAACGCGCGATGGCGACCATCAACGACACTTTCGCCAACATGTATAAGGACAATTATCTGGATACCATTCCCACCAGTGTGGCACGCTATAATTACCGTGCCGCGTCTCTGGGATTGATGGATGTCTATTCAGAAGTGCTGGCTCACATGACCGAGAAACTGGGAATTGGACCGGCTGAGCGTTACTGCTGGACTCTGCGCAATGCTACTCCTCCTACGGATGATTCTATCGGTATATATTACACGATCCGCCGTAACTTTGATCCGGAAACTTTGGAACCAACGCCTTATGTCAATGGTGTCCTTTATTCCTACCGCATCAGTTACTATGGTGATGCCGGGCAGTACGCGGAAGCTTTGGAAATCACTCCTGATCCGACTGCGATCGGCTATAACAGTGTGGCTGGCCGCTGGAATAATGCACACGAGATGATTTCTCTGGAAGGTCTTTATTATACAGGACTTTCCCGTGATGATGTGGGCGGTCTGCGCTGGCTCTACAGTGCCGATAATTACGCTTTTGAGGGGACAACCGTAACAGGGTCAGGCGGCAACGCCGGTATCCTGACTCCGAATTATACCACGCCTATCATCGTGACCAATCTGGATCTGGCTCAGTTCCTGATCGCTGTGGAGCGCACGACCAATACCGCGGCTCAGGTCCTGGCTCTTTATCCGGGTTTGAATATCACTTCGACCAACTGGGATTACGAGACCATCAAGACAACAAATTATGTCTATGCTCCAACCAGTCCCTGGATGCCTTATGGTCAAGTTCCCGTGCTGGTGCCGCAAGTGGAAAACCACTTCCGTCTGCTCTATACGTATGGCTATGACAATGTGATCACTAACTTTGGCGGCAATGTCACCAAGGACAAGATCCAGTATATCATCATTTCCAGCGGTGCCCAGATGAGTCCGTGGCTGCCCTATGGTACAGGTACTGATGGTACGGCGGTGACTAATTATATCAATGTGACTACCAATCGTGTGACCGGCGGCATCATGATCCTGGGTGGTCTGGCTGCTAATGCAAACACTAACGATACCGGAACAAACGTAGCCAACAACGCGGGCGGCTATGAGTTCCTGGCAACCAATTTTGTCCGTCGTGTTTATGTGACGAATCTGATAGCTTCGGCGACTACCAATACAGCAACTGGCGGTAACGGTACAAATGATAACGGCGGAACGACTATCGGTATTGGTATAGGCGATGACACCGGCGGGGATACCGGAACCGGAACAAATGCTGCTACTGTTTCCTTCAATCAGTATATGGTCACTTCCTACGATCTGTATGAGTATTTGGTTTATCCTATTCTTTGGAGTGACGAGGGGAATGGCGGCGGTGATGATACCAATGCTGTGGTCGCTACTTCGGTACTTTACCGTCCGGGTCTGGCCGGCAACTTCCGACTGATGCGTGTCAATTTCGACAACCTGATCGGTTCGACCTTCACACCGACGAATATGTATTTCTCCAATGTGGTCTATATGAAGTTGAAAGACAATGTGACTGATCCTGTGACCGATCCTTATGGTCAGCTGGATGTGACCACGATCCGCAGACGGTTGACATGGCCGGATATCGTTTTCTCCGCGACAGACCAAGGCGCAGATGGTATACATGTTCTTGAGAATAACCAATGGGTTAGCTATGCCACGTTTAATAGCGCGGTGCAGAATGTGACCCCAAATACCGCATCGGGTCCCGGTGTTATCAGTGCTGTGGGTGGAATTGAGTTTAATACGACAGGAAATGATTTCTGGTTGAATGATACCCAGGGACCGCTTTCACTCTTTGAACAGAATAACGGACGTACACATTTGTGGGCATCCTTTGACGGCTCAACGAACGCGCCCCATCTCTATTCGGGATCAAGTTCCTGGAAAACGATCCAGTGGGTGGAACAGCAGATAACGAACACGTTTAACTCGGTTCCGCTCAAGTAACAGAGGACCAGGTAAGTATGGAAACTGAAAAAATGTTTAGAGGATTTCAAAATATGAAGAAACTTTTACCAGGACTTATGGTATGCCTGATGGCGGCAGCCGCGCAGGCCGCCCAGGATGAATGGATCAACCGCCAGGAGGTGAATAACCCTCAGGTGGATGCCAGGGTTATCCGCAACTATGGTATCATCAATATCTCGCCAACGGGTCTTCCGTTCACATTCGACAACAACCTGGAGTTTTACAATGACGCGGGTGGTATCCTGAAAATCGCTGATCCGGGTGTCATTTTTGATTACCATAATTCGGCGGTGCCCTTTGGCAAGACGAATTCCGTTCCCATGGATATCTATTTCAATGAGGGGACCCTGCAAGGCGGTTCTATCCGCATCAATGCCAAAGAAGTCATTGATTCCGGTATCACGATGGCCAGCGGTTACGGCGGCATTGATGTCAGAGGTTTCAGTCTCGATCTGTGGGGCGTTCAATATCAGTCCAAACAGGGCAACTCCGCTTATCTGGATCCCGATGGACATCATAGAGGCGCTTTCTCCCGTCCGCCCTCTATTTACAGCTACGCCTGGGGACACGGTGTCAATAACTACCTGGAAGGCGGTCCGACCCAGAGTGTTTATCAGATGTCCAACGGTGCGCAGGCACAAGCCAATCTGCCCATAGGCGGTTCGGATATGATCACTGTTGCAGTCGGTCGTGCCGCGAACTGGTGGGATGAGAACAATTACAAGGCTTATATCAATTCGACCATGTATGATATGAACACGAACGATCCGAAGCCGTTCTATCAAGTCGTGTTCGTTCCGAATGACATGATCGCTTATGAATATGCGGATCCACAGGATCCGACCAGCCCGATCACCGGCTGCAAAGCTTATAATCAGTTTCGTGTGGCTTTCGGTGGAACGCCTTATGATATGCCGTTCCAGCCTTATACGCCTCATCCGGAATACGGCGCACGTTCTGTGATCGTCTATCAATACGCCTATACGGCCGAAGATGCTCAGGGTGGTCCTTCTTATCCTCGTTATAACCAGGTCATTATGGAAGATCTGACCGGCTATTTCTATCAGGAAATGGCGGAAAACGGCTATATACAGGATTATGATGCCCGTGGAGCTATTCCGGATCGTTTCCGTGTGGACTGCCGCAACAGCGTGGTTTCTTATGAAAACTTTATCTACGCTCCGTGGCGTGGTATGCCGACAGGCTCGATGGCTTTGCCTCCGTGCTATAAAGTGGATCCGAATACCGGTGAGCCGATACTGGATGAAAACAAAGAGAGGATCCCGGCTTGGACACAGGATGAAGCTCCTTCTCAGACAGGTCCTTATCTGTTGAGTGTGGCGGCCTCCTGTCTGGCCGGTTCCGATACGGAACAGAATCCTGATTTGAAATGGCTCCAACGGGGTCGTGAATATCGCCTGTTTGATCCGGAGTCACCGGATCCGGGCAAGGCGCTTGTGGATGTGGATTACAGCGTTTATTCCGTGAATGTAGGCGCGGACAACGCTTTCAATAAAAAAGCGCTCACGCAGCAATACGGTTTTCCTGTTGAATCACTTATTGATACATCCGCTTATCCGGGACATATCACCATCAGCGGTAATGACGTGGTGCTGGACAATATGTACGCGGAAGCTCAGGAATCCATTACGCTGAATGTAACGAATCTGGTCTCCGCGGAGAATGTTTCGCTGAACGCGAACTATATCAACGCTTTCTTCTCCAAGGTGAAAGAAGGTTTGCCCGAAGGTGCGACCCTGAAACTGGAAGAAGTGGTAAGCCCTCAGATGACCCGCTTTATGGGTGGTCTGGCTATGTACAGCTGTATCTATAAAGTGTCCTTTGAGATCTGTGAAGAACCTTATGACCGCGAAGCCGCTAAGAATGGTGATGAAGGCGGTGAAGTCACGCCCGCGGATGAAGGCGACGAAGGCGGCGGTGAAGGCGGAGAAGGTGACGAGGGCGGTGAAGGAGATGAACCTGAACCGGAAGAACCGGAATGGGAAGACACGGAATTCTACTTCCATGTGGTTTACATCAACAGCACAGCCGCACCCAGAACAGTGTATCCGAATGTGGATAACTTTGTTGTCCAAACGGAACTGCCTGTCGAAATGAATGACACCATCGCCCTGGGCGAAGATTTCAAATTCGATACCCCGGCTCTGACGCTGGACGGCGCGATGTCCTTCCCAAAGACGGTCGTGGATACCAACTTTGTCAATATGATGAACTTCACCAACATGGCGAACCTGGTCATGCAGGGTCAGGTGCGCAACAGCGGTGTGTTCACCAATACTTACACGCAATCACCGAGCATCAGTTTCTATCTGGGACAGAACCGCTCGCCTCGTCTGGAGAACCTGATCAATGAAGGTTCCTTCGGTTTCAGCGAAGTTGCTCTGGACGCGAATCATCTGGGCTTTGTCAACGGCGGTTCCGCGACGGCGGATAACAGCGTGACTTTGACGGCGGACACGATGATCCTGAGCGAGGCGGAAGTGAATGGCAAGGTTCGCACGGAGATTAATACCAGAGAGCTGGATATCTTTGCCACTGATCTGACAGGCGGTGATGTGGCCAAAAAGACCTCCGGAACGGTCACGCTGAATGTGGCCGACCGCATTTATGACGGTTTCAATGGTGTGACGAACATCATTGACGGCGTTCCGGTCGTGCAGCATGTGGATCAGAATGAACTGTCGGCCATGGGATCTATCAGTATCCCGAACAAACCGGCCTCCGGTGATTTGATGAATACACGGATCTCGATCACGAATCCGAGGATCTCCCGCAATACCTGGTCGGGTGATGACCGCGGTGATACGCTGGACGGTTGGACAGACAATATGGCTCTGGGCGCTCTGGTGCTGAAAGGCTCCATCAGCGGCAATCAGGCACTGCGTTATGATTTCACCTCGCCGGTACCCAACGGCGCTATCTATGTGCGCGACCTGTATCTGGGCGTGGAGACCGACGCGAAAGAAGATCTTACCTTAGATTACGGCAAGATGCTGACCTTCAGTAATATGAAGATGTACTATGTGAACTGCTACCAGTTAGAGCTGCTGCCTCCTCCTCCGGGCGGTTCCTCTACTTCCACAAACGCGGTCTGGGTCTTGAAAGATAAATTCCCCGGAAACAACCCGAATGTGGTGCAGACACAGCATCACCCCGACTGGGCGAGCCCGATCGATGTGCTGACCACTTCAACAATGGCGTTCAGCATCCGTTTTGCCAGCAGCGTGGAGCTGTCCGCGGACGACCTGGACGTGACTCCGCTGGAACTGCGCTGGGTGGCCTTTTCCGGTTCGACCTATAAGGTGGAAGTGGCCGACAGTCTGGAAGGCAGCTGGAAGACGTTCTATGTGACTATGCCGGAAGAATCCGGAGAGGTCATTATTCCTCTGGATCCGGATGACAGCATGAAGTTCTTCCGTCTGATCCGGGAGTAACGGACTGTTTTTTGAGCGGGATGCCGCTTTAGTAATACATTTGTCGGGTCGGGTACAAGAAATTGTATCCGGCCTTTTTCTATGGAAGGTTTTTTGATCATCACCCAGGCATCCATCCCCGTTTTTCTGATGATGGGGGTGGGATACCTGCTTGCCGCTCTGAAGCAGTTCCCCAAGGAGTCCTTCAACGCTATCCTGAACATTGATGTCAAGGCTTTGATCCCGTGTCTGATCGTGGATTCGATCCTGGGGAATCAGGCGCTGAAGAATTTCGGGACACTGCTGTCGGCTCCCGTGTTCGGGATCTTTATGCTGCTCCTGGGACTGGGAGCGGGACTGATCACCCGGAGAGTGGCCGGCCTGTCAAAGGAGGAAGCGCCTCAGTGGCGCAGCTACGCTGTCACGGTGGGGCTGTTCAATTACGGGTATATCCCTTTTCCGCTGGCACTGGCGCTCTATGACCAGGAAACCGTGGGGGTGCTTTTCGTTTTCAATGTGGGGATCGAAATCTGTGTCTGGACGATCATCGCGGCGCTGCTGAGCGGCTATTCGCTGCTGAAAGAGTGGAAGAAGATCTTCAATATGCCGCTGCTGGCGATCATATTCTCGCTGATCCTGAACTTTGCCGGAGTGCCACTGCCCGGAGTCCTGCGCCAGACCTGCCATGCGTTGGGTCAGTGCGCTTATCCGCTGGGACTGGTCGTCTGCGGCGGTGTGATCTACTATCTGTGCCGGGAAGAGAGTCTGCTGGATCGTTTGCGGGCACCGCTTACCGCTACGGTGCTGAGATGCGGACTGCTGCCGATCCTGACCTTGCTGGCCGCGATGTTTTTTCCGTTCTCGGTGGAGCTCAAGCGGGTCATCATCCTTCAGGCGGCCATGCCAACGGCTGTTTTCGCGATGGTGCTTTCGCAGATGTTCCACGCGGATTCTGCGCTGGCGTTCCGGGGGGTGCTGCTTTCCACGCTCCTCAGCATCATTACCACGCCGATTTGGATCCACATCGGCACGAAGATGCTGATGTAGGCTTGCGGGGAAGGTATTTTCAAAAAATTTTAAAAAAAACGGGGATCCGGTGTTGATCGGATCCCCGTTCGCTTTTATCTCAACAAAATTCTAGCTGCATCCTAAACTTTCACCGCAGTTCAGGCATTTGTAGCAGGCACCGTTGCGCACGGTGATGTGTCCGCAGTTCGGGCAGACCGGCGCGTCCTTCTGGAAGTGCGCCACCGATTCACTCAGGCTCTTGGGAGCGTGATAAACGGTGGACATTTCCGGGGTGTCCTCTTCTTTCAGGGGCAGATCGGGCACGGGACGGTTTATGGCCTTCTTCAACTCTTCCTGGAGACCGGGAATGGCCAGATCCTGCTGCATCGGGGCGCCATGGTTGGCGCGGTATTCCGGGATGAAGCGCAGAGCCATCCAGCGGAAGATGTAGTCAATGATGCTGGAGGCGTTGCGGATCTCCGGATTGCTGGTAAAGCCCCACGGTTCAAAGCGCTGGTGAGAGAATTTCTTCACCAGGTCTTCCAAAGGCACTCCGTACTGCAGGGAAATACTGGTCAGGGTCGCGATGCAGTCCATCAGACCGCCGATGGTGGAGCCTTCCTTGGCCATGGTGATGAAAAGCTCTCCCGGCTGGCCGTTTTCGTACAGCCCCACAGTCAGGTAGCCTTCGTGACCGGCGATCTCAAACTTGTGATTGACGGCGGTGCGGGTGGCGGGCAGACGGTGGCGCACCGGTTTGTCGGCGCGTTCTTCCAGCGTTCGGATCATGGATTCCATTTCCGCGATGCGTTTGCGCAGGATGTCGTTTTCTTCCGCGGAGAGCGTGGCATCCTGTTTCGCATCCTTGCTGGTGTTGAGCGGCTGCGAGCACTTGGAGCCGTCGCGGTAGATAGCCACGCATTTGAGCCCCATCTTCCAGGCCTGGATGTAAGTGTCGCGGATCTGCTCTACGGTGGATTCATTGGGCATATTGACCGTCTTGGAGATAGCACCGCTGATGAACGGCTGAGCCGCGCCCATCATCCGCAGGTGACCCAGCGGAGAGATGCTGCGTTTGCCGCGCATCGGACGGAACGCACAGTCGAACACAGAGAGGTGATCGGGCTTTAGACCGGAGGCCACGATCTCGCCGGAATCCAGGCGGACATCTTCCACCGTGTCGTATTTTTCGATGTGAGCCAGGATCTTCTCGATGTCTTCCTTCTTATAATTCAGACGTTTGAGGGCATCCCCCACGGTGCGGTTGGCCATCTTGAGCATACCGCCGCCGACCAGTGATTTGTATTTCACCAGGGCAATGTCCGGTTCCACACCGGTGGTATCGCAGTCCATCATGAAGGAAATGGTTCCCGTGGGAGCCAGTACGGTGGTCTGAGCGTTGCGGTAGCCGTACTTCTCGCCCAGACTCAGAACGTTGTTCCATACCTTGCGGGCTTCGTCTTTCAGATAATCAAAATCGCGGCCGGTGTGAATGTTTTCCACTGCGTCACGGTGCATGTGCATGACTTCCATCATGGAGTCGATGTTATCCGCCTTCAGGGGCTTCTTGTTGGAGGAGAAGTGCGCGTCGGCAAATCCGGGGAACGGTCCCATAGCGGCGGCGATCTTGGCCGACTGTTCATAGCAGGCACCGGTCATGATGGCGGTCACAGCGCCGGCAAAAGCGCGGCCTTCTTCGGAGTCATAGGGCAGACCGTAGCTCATCACGATGGAACCCAGGTTCGCGTATCCCAGACCCAGAGCTCTGAAAATGTGAGAATTTTCGGCGATCTGCTTGGTGGGATAGCTGGAATTATCCACAACGATCTCCTGCGCCGTGATGAAGATGCGCACAGCCGCTTTGAAGCGCTCCACATCGAACTTGCCGTCCTTGTTTTTGAACTTCATCAGGTTCAGGGAAGCCAGATTGCAGGCGCTGTCATTGATAAAGAGATATTCCGAGCAGGGATTGCTGGAGCGGATCAAATCACTGCCTTTGCAGGTGTGCCATTTCTGGATGGCACTGTCGAACTGGATGCCGGGGTCGCCGCAGATCCAGGTGCCTTCCGCGATCTTGTAGAGCAGATGCGCCGCGTCCTTCACTTCCAGAACACGGTCACCTTTCACGCTGCGGGTCTCCCATTTCCTGCCTTCGATGGCGGCGGTCAGGAACTCATCGGTGGCGCGCACGGAAAGGTTCTCATTTTGATACATGGCGCTGCCGTAAGCCGGACCGTTGAAGGAGCCGTCATAGCCCTGCGCGATCAAGGCCCAGACCTTCTTTTCCTCGATCTGTTTGGCTTCGATAAATTCTTCGATGTCACCGTGCCAGTCGTAGAGGGTGTTCATCTTGGCCGCGCGGCGGGTCTTGCCGCCGGATTTGACCACATTGGCCACCTGGTCATACACCTTGAGGAAGGACATCGGACCGCTGGGATGTCCGCCGCCACTCAGTTTTTCCTTGCTGGAACGGATGGGAGAAAGATCGGAACCGGTGCCGGAGCCGAATTTGAAGAGCATCGCTTCGTTGGTGGCCAGCCCCATGATGGATTCCATGTTGTCTTCCACCGACTGGATGAAGCAGGCGCTGCACTGCGGTCTTTCGTACTGTGTCTTGGCGCGCTTGAATCCCTTGGTGGGAAAATCATAAGCCCAGTTGCCCAGAGCGGAGTTCTTGCCCACACCGTACTGCTGGTACAAGCCCACGTTGAACCACACGGGAGAATTGAAAGCGCCGTACTGATTCACGCACAACCAGGCCAGTTCATTGTAGAAGACTTCGCCGTCCGCCTTAGAGAAGTATTTGTCCTTCACGCCCCAGTCCGCGATCGTGCGGCAGACGCGGTGGATCATCTGGCGGATGCTCTTTTCACGCTCATCGGTCTCGATATCACCATAGAAATACTTGGAGACAACGACTTTGGTGGCAAGTTCGGACCAGAACTTGGGAACTTCAACTTTTTCCTGACGGAAGAAGACATTGCCGGAATCATCATTGATTTCCGCGGTGCGGTAATCCCATTCGATCTCATCAAAGGGGCTTACTTTTGGGGTGCTGAATACGCGATCAACTTTGAGCATCTTCCCGGAGGGCTTGAATACACGAGGACTCTTGGAAGCGCTCTTTGTTTGTGGCTTGGGCTTAGACATTTTTGCAGAAATGCAGTTTATTTTTAATACAAAAGATTTATAATGAACAAGTTAGTGTTGCTTTTTGAGAAAAAATCTCAAAGCAAGCATACTACAGACAGTAGTGCTAAACAAAAGCATACAACAACATTCAGTAGATGCAAAGAGTTTTTCTTCCTGAAAAATATCTTTGGACACTAACTCATTCAGAGTGAAGGGAAGAGGGATAAAAAAATTTTTTTAGAAAAATTTAGTCTGGACTTTCCGCTTAGAATCTCAACAGAAAAGTCATTGTCCTGAGGGTATAGACAATCAGATGAGTCAGAACACGTTGAAGCGGGGTGAAGTTCAATGCCAGGATGAGAATGATGATGCCATATTGACTGAGCCACATATAGGTTTCCCATTTCATGTTGGTGAAGTTTTTCAGCAGGTGGGAGCCGTCCAGGGGCGGGATCGGTATCAAGTTGAACCAGGCCAGCAAGATATTGATGAATGTCAGGTTCATCAGGACATGAATGAACTGTGCCGCGAAACTGCCGCTTTCGATCGGCGCGAACCCCATTACCCGTATGACTACCAGGATCGCGAATCCCAGCAGCAGATTGGAGCCCGGACCCGCCAGCGAAACCAGATTATCATCCCGGCGATAGTTGCGGAAGTTGTTCGGGTTGACCGGCACGGGGCGCGCCCAGCCGATGATGAACCCGCTCAGCGCGGCCGCGGAGCTGCCCAGTAGCGGCAGAAAGATCATCAGCGCGGGGATAATGACCGTTCCCAGCATATCGATGTGAGCCAGTGGATTCAGAGTCAGTCGTCCCAGCATCTTGGCAGTATTGTCGCCGCAGCGCTGCGCCATCCAGGCGTGAGCGCATTCATGGAAGCTCAGTGAAATGAGAAAGCAGAGATAAAGAATGATGCCGTCAACCAGCATAGATCAAGGAAGCTGTCAGTTTTGAAGATAGCGGCTTAGATTCTTTTCCAGATCATCGGGGGAATTTCCCGTCACCAGATAGAGAGCGGCCATGCGGACAGCCAGACCGTTCGTGACCTGATGCAGCACCACAGACCGTTCGCAGTCTGCGATGTCGCTGTCGATCTCCACGCCGCGGTTGATGGGGCCCGGATGCATGATGATGGCGTTCGGTTTCATCAGTCTGACCCGTTCCTTGGTCAGACCGAAAAAGGCGGTATATTCACCCAGACTGGGGAAGGCGGACTTGCGCTGGCGTTCATGCTGGATGCGCAGCAGGTTGACAAAATCCGCGTCGCCGATGGCATCTTCGATGTGATGAGTCACCCGGCAGCCCATTTTCTCAAAACTCCGGGGAACCAGAGTCGGAGGACCGCACAGGGTCACTTTCGCGCCCATCTTATTGAGCAGCCAGATGTTGGAGCGGGCTACACGGCTGTAGAGGATGTCGCCCAGGATCGTCACATGTGCACCTTGCAGGGTGCCACGTTCCTCGATCATGGTGAGAGCGTCCAGAAATGCCTGAGTGGGATGGGCATGAGCGCCGTCTCCGCCGTTGACCACCGAGGAACTGACCCGTTCCGAGACGAATTGCGGCGCTCCTGACGCGCTGTGACGGATGAGCAGAACATCCGCTTTCAGTGATTCCAGATTCCGGACGG
>JAEENR010000038.1 GCA_016283885.1 Verrucomicrobiota bacterium | reverse complement strand
TTCGCGGACCCCACTTCCTCGCCCCGCACAAAGAATTACATCTGGCTCAAAGACATCCTTCCGCCGCCGGTGGATGAGGACAAGAATTTCGCGGCTTTGCCTTTTTGGGGCGTTGTTCTTGCGGACACAAAAACGCTTACGGATGAGCAGAAGCAGCTGAAAGAAAAATGGGAACAGTTCATTCCGGGCAAAGATTTTGATTACTATGTTTTCGCGCACTGGGACAAACCGCGCAGAGCGGGTGCCAATTTGGAAAACGGCTATAAAACCAAAGAAGAAGCCGTCCAGGCTCTTGGCGAGCAGCTGAAAGCAGGGGAAGCCTTCTACAAGGAACTCCGGGACGAGCTGCGCCGGCGGCCTCAATGCCGTTACCCGGTCAAGACAGCGGGAGAAGATGAACTGGAGATCCGTCATTTGGCGGCGCTGAAATCCATATCCCTCTACGCGGCGGCTCATGCCTATTTCCAGATGGAACAAAAACAGAATAAGGCCGCCGTGGAAGACGTACTGTTCCTGCTGGATCTTTCCGATACACTGGCCAGAGAACCTTTTATGATAAGCCAGCTGGTGCACATCGTCCTGATCAGCCAGCCGCTGGCGGTGATCTGGGAGGGCATCGAAGCGGATTTCTGGACAGATGAGGATTTGCAAACCCTTCAGGAACGGCTGGCCAAAGTTGACCTCTGGAACGATCTGCGTCTGTCGTTGATGGGCGAAAGAGCCTTCGCGAACGAGCAACTGATCAGCGGCAAAAGCGGAATTTCTAAATGTTATCCTCCTTATCCCAAAGGATGGTATTACCGGAGTGTTTTGGAAATGAATCTCATGACAGATGCCTTCCTGGATACGATGGACAGAGAGGAACACCACTTCAAACCGGTGTTTGCGGACATTATGAAAACGTATGACTATTATATGACCAGCGGCCGGGCCAGGAAGACGCTGGTGATCCTCGCTTTTCCTCCTTTGAAGAGTTATTTTGTGAGGATCTCATACACCCAGTTTATCGTCAACGCGGCACAGATCGCCTGCGCGCTGGAGCGGTACCGTCATCAGAACGACCGCTATCCGGCCTCGCTCAAGGCTCTGCGTGATTTGATGCCCGAAGACCAGATCCCGCGCGATTGGGTCACCGACAAGATCCCGCAGATCCGCCAGACCGATACCGGCTACATCCTCTGGAGCAATGGCTGGGACCGTGCCGATGATCAGGGCAAAAAAGCCTATACCAAAAACGAAAAAGGACAAGAGATCCCGGATAGAAGTCAAGGCGACTGGGTCTGGGAAATCGTGCGGTAGCTTGAGCCGATAAAATTTAGAGAACATAAAACGAACAAAGATATGACTGAAAAAAAGAATAGAATGAAGACATGGAAAAAGCTCTGTCTTTTTTCAGTAAGTATCATTTGTCTGTTGGGAGTCAGCATCGTACTTTTTTACAAGGTGACCAACTACACCGGCCGCAAAGCCTGGGAGCGGTACGTTCAGGAATGTGAAGAACAAAACCGGACAGCCGTCTCTGACACGGAGCGCCGCTATCTCTGGCTGAAGGAGATTCATCTTTCACCGGTGGATGAAAGTCAGAATTTCGCCAATTATCCTCTATTCCGAACGGTTTCCCGCTTAGAGAATGAAAACGACAATAACATAGGTAACGAAGAATTAAAACCTTGGAAAGAAGTTTTAGAACCAAATGGAGTAGTAGGATATGCTGGAAAAGCAGATTTCCATAGGTCACGGCGTGCTGATTATAAGAAATTTATTACGACAGAAAGAAATCCTGAACCTTCTTTAGAAGAAAATGTTTCTCCTTATAAACAGCGCAAAAAAAGCCTGGCTATTATGGAAGAACAATCAAAAGAATTAAAGGAATATCTCGATACTCACACACAAGAAGAGATAGCTCAGCTTATGCTGGAAAGACTGGAACCCGGTCTGTCCGCTTATCAAGATATTCAGAATGCTTTGGAGAAATATCCCCAGTGCCACTATCCTCTTCAATACGAAAAAGGTTTTATGATCGGGACTTTGCATTTGCACGTCCTCCAAAAAATAGCGGCTTTTGGTTATACAAAAGCTTACGCGAATTTGGCATTGGATCGTTCCGATGAAGCTGTGAAAGATATTTTGTTTGTCATGAAGTTGGCGGATACATTATCGGCCAATCCGCACATGATATATGTGGCAGTGAAAAGAGGTATTTATGAAGAAGTTTTATGCGTGATTTGGGAGGGGATCGAATCGAATGCCTGGACTAAAAATGACTTGAAACAAATTCAGGAACATTTGGCTAAAACAGATCTCTATATGGATATACTATCAGGCACTATAGGAGAAAGAGCGATTTTAAATGAGCATTTTTTTAAAGATCCTCGTTTTTTACTCAATGAAGATCCTGATTTGTCATTCAAAGAAGATTTATTAAATAAAATTTGGGTAAATCATTGGAGCATCAAGGATATCCTGGATTCTTATTATGTGAGGAACTGGATTAAAAACTGTATCCCGTTAGGTTGGAATTATCGGGCACTCCTGGAATATAACAAGGCAATGGACTGTTTGCTCTCTTGTTTTGATGTTGAAAATAATTCTCTGGACATGAATATATTCCCAAGATTGAATAGCAAACTTTGTGATGCACCTTATTACTGGAAAATAAACAAAGTCCCGCAAGTGGCAACAGAGTATTTTGAGGGATTGGTTATCTGCGGAAGTTGTCAAGTTTCAATGCAAGGAGACTGTAAGATTCAGTCTTGTGTCAATATGGCTCAGATTTCCTGCGCATTGGAGCGTTTTTATTTGGAGAACGAAAAATATCCCGATTCATTGGATGAATTAGGTGAATTGCTGCCCAAAGAGAAATTGCCGCGAGATTGGATTGATGGGAAAGCCCCGCGAATGCGCCTGACAGATACGGGTTACATTCTTTGGTGCAATGGCTGGAATTTTAAAGACGATGGCGGAACACGCGATACCAGGATCGTACAACTTCTTTCTGAGCCGCAGGGCGATTGGGTCTGGGAAATCGCCCGGTAGTTTTATTCTGCGTGATCTCTATTTCTTGTCTTTCACAAATTTGAAGTACAGAGCCGGGATCAGGTACACCGTCAGGATAGAGGAAAAGACCAGACCACCCACCAGTGCCACACCACAGCTGGAACGCAGTTCCGCGCCGATGCCGGTTCCGAACGCCATCGGCATCATACCGATCACAGCGGCGATAGAGGTCATCACGATCGGACGGAATTTATTCTTGGAAGCCTCCAGCATTGCCTGATGTGTGGACTTGCCGGCTCGGTTCAGAGTGGCGCATTCATCCATCAGCAGAATAGCGTTATTGACCACGATACCGATCATCATCACACCGCCCAGCATGCCGAGCATGGAGAGTGAAAGCCCGGCCAGCCAGATGGCGGTAAACATCCCCAGAAAGCCCAGCGGGATCGTAAAGAGGACCAGAAACGGACGGGTCCAGGATTCCATGATGGCGGCGATCACCAGATAAGTCATGATGATGGCCAGCAGGAATACTTCGCCAAAATCGGCCGCGCCTTCCTTCATCATTTCTGAAAGACCCGCGAATTTGAGTTCATAACCCGCCGGTAGAATCTTGTTTACACTGTCCTCCAGTACCTTGGACAGATCGCCCACCACATAGCCGCTGTTGGCGTTGGCATAGAACCAGGAAGCACGTTCCTTGTCGCGGCGGATCAGGCTGACGGAGACATTGTCCCGTTTCTGTTCGGTGAGCACGTCCATATTGATCGGTTTGCCGTTCAGCATACCGGCGTTGAGTTTCTTCACCGTCTCCAGTCCGTTGGTGTTGTCCAGCTTCACCCGGATGTCGAAAGAACGGCTGTCCACTTTATAGGTTCCGGCCTCGATCCCTTCAAAACTGCCCACGATGGTGGAGCCCAGCGGAACAGCATCAATGCCCAGATTGCGCAGGATAGGCCGCTGCGGTGTGAAAGTGATCTGCGGCTTGCCAACGCGGATGCTGGAATCGATATCGGTCGCGATGCCGCTCTTTTGAAGAGCTTCGATGCCGTGGCGGTTGTACCGTTCCAGCGCGGCCATATCGGAGCCGCTGATGTAGGCCACCATATCCACAGAGCTGTCGCCGGTGGCTTCCGGAACGGTCATGCTGTAGATCATATCGTGGAACGTATTCAGTACGTCACGAGTGCTGTTCATGATCTTTTCCAGCGAAGGGCGTGTTCCTTTGGGGTGCGCCACTACGGAGATCTGAGCCAGATGGACACCCTGTGAGACTTGTCCCGGCAGCGCCTTGACATAGCCCAGAGTCGTGCCTGTTTCCTTGATGAAGGAGAGCTTGTGGAGCGCATCCAGGATCTCCATTGTGCGGACGCGTGTCTGATCCAGATTGCTGTTGGAGGGGAATTCCAGATTGATGGAAAACTCGCTTCGGTCCGTATCCGGGAAGAAGGACATGGAGACCCGCGGAACGATCAGCACAGCGATCAGACCGCAGACGATCCCGATGAGGACCAGAACGCGGCCCGGTGTCTGCGCGGTGTACAGAATAGAGCGGTTGAACAAGTTATAAACTTTGTCATAAGCCTTGTCCCACCAGCGGAACATTTGGATATTTCTCGGACTGCGGTTCAGTGTTTTTTCGGTCAGCAGCAGACTGGCCAGGATAGGTGTCAGAGTAAAGCTGATAAAAAGCGACATCAAAGTGGTGATGACCATCACGCCTGCGAACGGAGCCAGGATCATGCCGACTACAGAGGTCATCAAGAGCACACGTCTCTACCCCCAAGCAGGTA
>JAEENR010000037.1 GCA_016283885.1 Verrucomicrobiota bacterium | reverse complement strand
CTTCCGACTTGGCCAGATTCAGGGTCGTGGTTGTCTGCACTTTTCTGGTCTTCAGCAGAGCGGTGCGGATGCGTTTGATCAGCAGATCCGTGTCGAACTGCATGGAGGTATTATTGACGATGCGGCTGATGGCCAGGATCGGCTTTTTGCCGTCCACACCTTCCAGATCGCCGGTCGAGATGCAGTCTTCGATGATGCTCTGCACCATTTCATCGGCGGCGCGGGCAAAATCCTGGATGTTGATCTCATCCACATTGGCGATCAGACGGGAGCTGTCGTTATCCACGTAGGTGGTCTTGGTGGCGCAGCCGGTCGCCAAGAACGCGCTTGCCAATGCCAGAAGCAAACAAAGTTTATAATTCATTTTTAAATCCTGTTTCGTAAAAGGTTATTTTTTCAGGGACTCCATGAACGTGAAGCGGAAATCCACGGCCTTGGGCGAGGTGGCCAGGATGGGAATGCTCTTCCTTTGGCCGCCTTCGATCTGGGTGGGAGTGCGGTGATCCAGCGGCGAGCCGATCAGCATGCCGTCCTTGTCGTACCATTCCACGCGATACGTGAACGATTTCACGCGGCGGGTCCGGTTGTACAGTTGCACCTGCACTTTGCGGTAGCCGTCTTCGGTGTAGGCTTCATTCACACCGACGATATAAACACTGCGGCTCAAGCTGGGGTCAGTCAAAATGCGCTGATCCGCCACCATCAGGGGAATACCCTCTGTCTGGGCATTCTGCACCGTATTCATAGATTTGGTGGCACAGCCTTCCGACAGCAGAGAAGCTGTCAGCAGCGCGGCGGCGATCATCATGGAAAATAGAGTTTTCATTTTCATAATACCTTCAAAAAAGACACCCGTCTTCCTCCTCAAAGTGTATGCAAAGCAAAGAGGTATTTCAATTCCTAAAATGAAGATGCGCAAATTTTAAGACCCGCGTCCCGCAGGTAGTATTGGACTCAAAATCGCCATTAGATAGGAATTTCTAATGACGGTCATTGGAAAGGAATTTGAATATATTTTTGTATATTAATGAGTTATGATTTGTGAAAACTGTAAAAATGCAATGTATTTCAATGTAAAGATTTCTCGCAGATCATTTCAAATCTAACTCTTTTTCTTACAATTATTTTTTTCTTTCTCATTTCTAATGGCGATTGGGTTTAATCGAGTAGTTGTAATATTTGACTTTACAACACTATAATGTTAATTTCTAAGCGGTGACGGTATGCAAATATCAAGTCGTTTTACCATAGCGATCCATATTTTTAGCTGTATTAATACCTTTCGGGACGAATATAAAATAACCAGCAATTTTCTTGCGATGAGTATTCAGGTAAATCCTGTCATCATCCGAAAGTTGCTTGGACAGCTCAAGGACGCAGGGTTGATCGAAATAAAGAGAGGCTCTGGCGGTGCCAGTCTTGCGAAAAAAACGCGAGAGATTACCTTGCTTGATATTTTTAATGCCGTAGAAAGTTTGGATGACGGCAGGCTGTTCCATTTTCATGAAAATCCAAATCCTGATTGTCCTATCGGGAAAAGTATTCACCCTGTGCTTGACAGTAGGCTGGAGCAGATTCAGAGAGCAATGGAAAAAGAAATGCAGAGTATTACACTTGAGGATATTTTCAAAGATATAGCCAAATATACAAAGAAAACTTTGCCTCTGAATCAGGTGTAATAATTTTTTGAAAAAATACTATTGTAACTATTGACATTACAACAGGCCTGTGTTAGATTTTCTGTTGTAACAATAAATGTTACAATAAACAAAATTACGGAAGTAAATATATGAAAATAGCAATAGTAGCAGCAAACGGCAGAACGGCAAAAAAGGTTATCGATGAGGCACTCTCAAGAGGCTTTGATGTAACAGCATTTGGCAGAGGCAAGAATACCACAAACGCACAGTCCTATGTGCAGAAGGATTTGTTTGAATTGACCGCAGGGGACTTAAAAGATTTTGATGCGGTTGTTGATGCTTTCGGTGCATGGACGAATGAAACCTTTCCGCTTCATACGACATCTTTAATGCATCTTTGCGACATCCTTTCGGGAACAAACACAAGGTTGCTTGTGGTAGGTGGAGCAGGTAGTCTCTATGTCAATCCTGAACACACAATGCAGGTTTTTAATACGCCCGACTTTCCTGATGCTTTCAAGCCTCTCGCTTCCGCTATGGCGGCAGCTCTTGAAAAGCTCAGAGAGCGTAGTGATGTAAAATGGACATATATTTCCCCCGCAGGTGATTACCAGGCTGATGGAGAACGTACAGGCAAATATATCCTTGGCGGTGAGGAACTCACTCTCAATGACAAAGGGGAGAGTATTATCTCCTACGCTGATTATGCCATCGCTATGGTTGATGAAATCGAGAGAGGTGGTCACATCCAGCAGAGGATCAGCGTAGTCAGAAAATAATCCTCTTCCATTGATAATAAACCCAACGTATTTCGCTGGGAATTTTATCAAGGAAGCTCATAGGATGAAGCGGCTCTGCTGCAGAAGCGGACAGTATGAGTATAGCCGGCTTGTTTGGCGAGGAGAACGGCTTTGTCGAAGTATTTCCCCACATGAACAGGTGAGTGGGAATCAGAGCCGAAAGTCAACGGAACGCCTTCGATATGAGCCAGCCGGAGGATATCCATACCGGGATAGGCTTCGCGGCAGTCCTTGTCCCAGCCGGAGGTGTTGATTTCGATAGCGGTTTGAGTTTTTGCTGCGGCTTTGAGAAAAGACTGATAACTGGCCGTGCAGTCACAGGTGGGACGGAAATTGAATTTTTTGGGAAGATCCGCGTGGCCGATGATGTTGAAAAGACCGGACGCTGCGGCCTGAGTCAAAATTTCAAAATACCGCTTCCAGACTTCGTTCACATCTGATTGATGCCATAACTGTATTTTGGCGGGATTATCAATATCCCATGAGCCGAGATAGTGGACCGAGCCGATCAAATAGTCCCAGGGATAGCGTTGAGCCAAATCACGTATCCAGTCCTCCTGCTCCGGCAGATAATCTACTTCCAGCCCGACACGGATAGGAAAGTCGGGGAACCGGGCTTTGGCTTCTTCCGCCATGGAAAGATATTCCGGCAGATGGGAAAGCAGCATCCGCCAGTCATCATAACCGTCTTGGGGCATCGGTGAGTGATCGGAAAAACCAATCTCGGCCACCCCATTGAGAATGGCGTTTTGGGCGTATTCTGTCAGAGTACCCTCAGCGTGCTGACAAAGATAGTTATGAGTGTGATAGTCGGCGGGAAGCATTAAGATTTTTTGATTTTGTTCAGAAATTCCGAGGCGGAAACACCGCTGATCTGTAAAATTTTGTTGCGGCTGGTGTGGCCTTTGAGTATCTGCACAGAACCTTTGGAAATATGCAGCAGATTCGCCATATATTCGACCAGCAGACTGTTCGCGGCCGAGTCCACGGGTGGAGCGGTGACCTTGATCTTGAGCGCGTCTCCCATCTCACCGCAGATCTCGTTGCGAGAGGCGCGCGGCTGCAGCCGTACAGACAGCGTGCAGCCGTTGGCGCAATCTTTGAGATAAGCCGGGATCATCCTTGAGAAACGAAATCAGCCTTGAACAACCTTGAGAATGGCGTAATTGCGTTTGCCTTTGCGCAGCAGCAGATACTTGCCAAACATCAGGTCCTTTACGGCCACCATTCTCTGGACATTGTTTTCACGGATATTGGCCAGATAGATGCCGCCGGCATCCACATCTTTGCGGGCCTGTCCCTTGGAAGGGCAAAGTCCGGTGCGGACCAGTAGCTCCAGCAGAGACTTGCCGTCGCCGGCCAGCTCAGAAGCGGGGATCTCCGTAGTGGGGACTTCCGCGGCTACGTCTTGGAAATTGCGTTCGGAAATACCTTCCACCGAACCGCCGAAAAGGATCTCACTGGCGCGGATAGCGTCTTGAGTGGCTTCCTCGCCGTGGATCAGCTTGGTCATTTCGTATGCCAAAGTCTTGTGTGCCGTTCTGGCTTCGGGTTTCTCCTCATGCTGTTTGGCCAGCTCTTCGATTTGCTCTTTAGGGAGGAACGTGTAGAACTTCAGAAGCTTGATCACATCGCGGTCATCCACGCGCACCCAGAACTGATAAAAACGGTAAACACTGGTCTTGTTAGGATCCAGATAAATAGCGCCGCCCAGACTCTTGCCGAACTTGGTTCCATCCGCATTTGTCAGCAGGGGAAGCGTCAAACCATAAAGAGTGATGCCGGACATCTTCTTGCCCAGATCCATACCGGCGGTGATATTGCCCCATTGATCACTGCCGCCAATTTCCAGCTCGCAGCCGAATTCCTTGTTCAGATGACAGAAGTCATAAGCCTGCAGCAGCATATAACTGAACTCCGTGTAAGTGATACCCGACTCGCTCTGCATACGGGTCTTTACACTCTCCTTGGCTAGCATCGTATTGACAGAAAAATGCTTGCCGACATCGCGCAGAAAATCCAGGAAAGAAAATTTTGACATCCAGGTGGCGTTATCTACCAGCCTTGCTGGATTCTCAGATCCTTTAAAATCCAGAAAACGTGACAACTGCTCCTTCACACAAGCCACGTTATGGGCAAGTGTCTCGTATGTAAGCAACTGGCGTTCAGTAGTTCTGCCGCTGGGATCACCAATACTGCCAGTCGCGCCGCCGGCTAAAGCCAAAACATGATGTCCCATCAACTGGAAACGCCGCAGAGTCAATAAAGGAATCAAATTACCGACATGGAGACTATCCGCCGTAGGGTCGAAACCGCAATACAATGTCACCTTCTTCTCAGATAACAATTTTGTAACCCCATCTAAATCAGTACAATCAGCAATCAAGCCTCTCCACTTCAGTTCATCAATCACATTCATCGCGATAAATTTAAATTTGCAAATATCTACCATGCAGACTGTTTACAGCGCATGGCACCACAAGTATAAAACATTCTGATAACTGTTCAATACCTGAATTCATAATTTTGAACGGATCTAAAAAATAAACTCAGAAAAAACATGAAAAAAAATTTCAATTTCATAACAGACTGAAGGGAAGGTGGATAAGAAATAACGGGGTGAGTGGGTAAAAAAAATAGTTTGAAAGGGAGGGGGAGATGAGGTAGATTTTTGGTCGTTGCGCTTCAGCGCGGCCTGTGTATGCGGCAGCAGACACGGTAGATAAATTCCAGAGAAGATGATGTATCGGGCTGGATTTTGCCTTTTTTAGTAGGGAAGGTCTGGCCGGG
>JAEENR010000036.1 GCA_016283885.1 Verrucomicrobiota bacterium | reverse complement strand
TTTTGATTCAATTCATTCATTTTTTAAATCCTAACTACATATCATAAACCATAGAAGAATTATAATGATCAAAATTTTTATAATGACCATAACCCACCACAGCCAAACCAGCCAGGATCAACGTCAGCAATATGATCCTCATCGGTTTCGGCATGGGTTTTAAACCTTTGAGCCGCCGCTGATAAAATAGAAAAGCAAGAATACATGCGCCATAACAAACAAAATTACAAAGAGCAATATAAGCACCACCACCCACAAATATGGCGGCTAAAACAATAAAAAACGCAAAAAGATTTGTTATCAGGCTCAAACCTAATTCTCCAGAAATCACATCACAAACAGAAGCAATGAGAGACACCATTGGCCACACGAGAAGCGGCAGCCAGCGAGTGATCCAGCCAGATGGTACGGACATTTTCCGAATCATCGTCCGTCCAAAATAAATACCGCATAAAATCACTATGATACCCCCTCCCACAAAGAAAACACTATTGACTGTCTCTCTTTCTGTTACACCAAAATACACAACCACCCAAACAGTGACTAACCAATGGAGAAAAATAGTCGGGAACAGCAAAGCAAATACGATATAATCGCCGTGTGTAATAAGGTTATCAAAAAAAACAGCCGTTTTGCTTATCTTATAAGGAAAAGCGTCTGTCTTTGTTCCAGATTTGTTATTCAGTTGCTTTTCCATCATTTGTTTCCGATTGTTTTTTGGGTTTCATGTCCTGGATCCATTTCTGGCATTGTTCCGGGTGACCCATCACGGCCACAAAATCTTTCTCCTGCAGGCGAAAATCGGCCGGCGGATTCGGGGTAAACTCTTCGCCGCGCATCACGCCGGTGATCGTGATCCCGTAGAGAGTGCGGACCTGCGCCTCGCTCAGCGTCTTGCCGATCAGGTTGGCATCCTGGGGTATCTGCACCCAGGCCGAAGTCAGGCGCTGCTGAGCCTGGTTCAAGAGCCGCGTCAGATCTTCAGCGCGGCCGCCTTTGTGCCGTCCGGCAGGAGCCTCGTAAAGTTCATTTCTGGCTCTGTAAAGATAACCGTGGATCTCCTCGGCAGGCACACCCAGATGCAGAAGCGTCTGACGGGCGACCTCGAAAGCGGCCTCAAAATCCGGATGGATGACATCCACCTCGTCCTTGTCGCGCAGATGGACCATCTCCTCGATGGTCTCCGCCTGAACGATGATCTGTACCGAAGGGATATGCCGCACATGGCGGATGATACTGTCGCGCGTCTGCTCGTCCTTCATCATCAGCAGCAGGACCCGGCAGCGGCTGATGCCCGCGCCGGTCAGGATCGTCTCGCTGGCAGGATCACCATAGATGACATTCAGATTCAGATGCTTCAGCTGGCGGTAAACCTTGTGGTTCGACTCGATGATCACATACGGCAGACTCAGCCGGTTCAGCACGATGCCTATATCCCGCGATGCTCCGTTATCGCCCACCACGATGATATGTTTGGAAAGAGAATCCTCCGGCAGACTCATGTTCCGGACCTTGCCGTCCAGACGCGAATGCCGTTTGATGAAATCATAGACCGGTGTCGTCAGACCGGAGGCGATCGGCCCGACCACCATCGAAACGACCACCGTGTTCAGGATCAGGGAATAGACCTCCCCGCTGATGACTCCTTCCTCCAGCCCCATACGGATAAGCACGAACGCGATCTCGGAAATGGCCAGCATCCCGAAGAACATCGCGATAGGGATCACCCGTCTGTAACCGAAAAGCCAGCTCATGGCCGACAGGATCAGACCGCGCGAAAACGTTGCCGCGGCAAAAAGGAAAAGCACCATCCCCAAATGATCATACAGGAACCGGACATCCAGCAGCATCCCGATGGAGACAAAGAACAAAAGTCCGAAAATATCCCGTACCGGCACCAGCTCGCTCAAGGCACTGTGTCCATAATCCGAATCGCTCAGCACCAGTCCGGCCACGAATGCCCCGAACGCGAATGAAAGCCCCATCCAGTACGAGATCCCGCCTACTCCCAGACCGATCGCGACGATGCACAGCGAAAACAGCTCACGCGAATTCCACCGGGCGATCCACCGCAGCAGCAAAGGCGCCACCATCGCTCCGAAAATGTGCATCACCGCGACGAATGCCACCGCCATGCCGATCGGCATGGCCGCGCTTGCCCAGGAAAATTCGCCTTCCTTTCCGAACTGGAGCAGCAGGATCATCAGCGGGATCAGTGTCACGTCCTGCACGATGGACATTCCCATCATCAGTTTGCCCGAAAGCGTATTCATATTGCCGCGGCTGACCAGCGTCTTCATGATGACCGCCGTGGAAGAGGACGCGATGGCCAGCCCGAACCAGAGTGAACTGTGCAGTCCCCAGCCCACGTACTGACCGATGAAATAACCGCAGGTGACCGTCAGCCCCACCTGGATCAGCGTGCCATAAACGGCAAGGCCGGAAATAGAACGGATATCTTTCTTGGAAAACTCCAGCCCCAGGGAAAACAAAAGTAAAGCGACACCGATATCGGCCAGTTTCTCCACATTGGCGATATCTACCGTAGTCCCTCCCGTATGAGGGCCCACCAGCACCCCTGCCAGGATATACCCCAGGATCAGGGGCTGGTTCAGCATTCGCGCCACCACAGCGCCTGCCAAACCCGCAACTATAACAAGAACAAGATCCAACATAAAAAATCATTCTCAGTTCTTGTTAAGGGAAGGATCAAATCTCCCAACAAAAACCGAGATATTTTACCGGCAGCGTCTGAAGCTCCGTCCAGCCGTTCACATCCAGCACCTGATGCTCGGCGGTGACCAGCGCTTTCAGATCCCCGATGGGAACACACGGCTGGGAAATGATGACCATTCCCCGCTGTCCCAGAGCTTCCGCCAGAGTCGGCTTCAGCAGCGAGGCCAGATGCGGCATCCGCACGTCTATCAGCCGCTTATTGCTGCCGACCAGCGAAGCCAGATTCAGCTGCGGATCGAATATCCGCAAATGATACCCGCGTCCCAGCAGGGTCTGAGCCACTTCCACCATCGGGCTTTCCCGCAGATCGTCCGTATTGTGCTTGAAGGACAATCCCAAAATGACCACCTCGCGGCAGCCGGATGCCTCCACCATCTTCAGCAGCGAGGCCAGATGCTGGCTGTTGCTGGGTATCAGGTTCTCGATCACCGGCATACTCACACCGTTGCGCCGGGCGCAGTCCGTCAGCGCGCGTACATCCTTGGGCAGACAGGATCCGCCAAAAGGATTGCCCGGCCGCATATAGGCCGAGGAGATATTCAGCTTGGTATCCCGGCAGAGGATCCGCAGGACGGACAGCGCGTCCAGTCCCAGCACCTTGCTGAGACGGCCGATCTCATTGGCAAAAGTCAGTTTCAACGCGTGGAAGGTATTGCATCCGTACTTCACCAGCTCGGCGGCGTTCCATTTCACCACTTCCGGCTGCAAACCGAACAGCGGCTCCATCTCCGGCGAAGGCGGCAGTCCGTCACGAGTGCCCACCACGACCAGCGCCGGTTTCTCAAAATCTTTCACCGCGGTCCCTTCCCGCAGGAATTCAGGGAAATAATAGATCTCCGCCAGACCGGAACTCAGCAGATCGCCCAGAAAATCTTTGACCATCTGATCGGTACTGCCCGGCAGCATCGTACTGCGGAAAACGATGCGGTGTTTGCTGCCCTTGGCCCGGACGGCATCCGCCAGCTCTCGTGCCACCTGACGCACAAAACTCAGATCCAGCGAACCGGATACGGTGCTGGGGGTGCCCACACAAACGATGGAAACATCACTCTCCCGGACAGCCTGACCGCAATCCTGTGTCGCGGAAAGCAATCCTTTGTCCCGCGCGGACTCCAGCAGATGATTGAGCCCCGGTTCGATGATGGAAGGCCGCCCCTGCGCGAAATCCTCCACTTTCTGACGATTGACATCG
>JAEENR010000035.1 GCA_016283885.1 Verrucomicrobiota bacterium | reverse complement strand
GGACCCGGACCGTAAGGCAGATCCACGGCCGCGTGCTGACGACCGTCCACCAGAGTCACCCGTCCGTTTTCGGGAGTGGGGATACGGCAGATCTGGAAGTTCTGGGGCAGCAGAGTCCAGGAACGGGTATCGGCGATATTCACCGAAACCTGCGCGGCCAGGATGGCCAGCCCGCCCAGGATCTGAGCGGTATCATTGCCGGAGTTTCTCAAAGCCTGATTGGCGGCGATGGAGGCCGCCTGGCGGAGTACGACCGTGGCAATGGTCCGCGCGGCGATGCGGGGCAGCTCGCGCATGAACTCCGTGCCGAAGATGCGGTTCATATCGGCCAGCATTTGAGTCTGGAGCACTTCGGAGCCGGTCCGGACCTGGAGGACATTGACTCCGTATTGTGGCATGAAGATAGGAAAGGCGACATTGAAAGAGTAGATGCCTCTATCTATCGGCAGATTCAGATCGATGCGCTGCTGTTCCAGCCAGGGAGCGGAGCCGCTTTCAAAGATGATATAGGTCACATCCGGGAGAGTGCCTTCACCCGCGGCAAAGGATTCGGCCAGGGCCAGATCCTGCTTTACATAAGAGTTGCCGGGAGCGAACGCGGCGGCCTGCTGAAGGGATTTCAGGGCGATATCCAGATCCCCGGAATCAGTCGCGTAATAGAGGAAGAAAAGTCCGCGGATGTAAGAGGTAAAAGGGTTGACATAGTCGGCGATCGGTTCCAGCTTTCTCAGGTCGGTGTAGAGACTGTTCACCTGACTGTTGACCTGTCTGTCGGAGACGGCCTTTCCGGACTGGCTGTTGTGGCGCAGCTCTTCCTGTTCCTGTTCGATCTGTTTGGCGTTTTTGGTGACGGCATCCCTCTGGCGCAGGTAGGCTTTGTTCAGATGGATGCGTGCGGCTTCATCATTGCCCTGGATGATATTGTGTACTCCCAGATAGGTGCTGACCATGATGCGGTCGGTCATCCAGCCCTCGTAAGTGATATTGGCCGGATTGCTGAAAGCGGAGAGAGTTTCCTGTCCCAGATGGAAGCTGGCGGAGTTATCCTCAAAATCCCGGATCATCTGATCGGCGATCTCAAAAGAGTGCGTGCTGTCTTCCAGACGGTTGTTGACCCGCAGGGCAGAAGCCTCTTCCAGCCGCCAGATCAGAGCGTCCTTGCCTTTGGATTTTCGGTTGGCTTTCCGGGTCAGAGCGGCCTGAGCGGTATCGAAATCGCCGGCTTGATAATGCGCGTGTATCTCTCTGGCCTGATCCTGGTAGCTGACGCATCCGGTCAGCGGCAGAATACAAAGAACCACCCCCAAAAGGAAACCCTTGGGCGCGCGTATCGTTCTGCCGATGCTCTTGAAGAAGCTGTTCATGTTGGATGAAGCAGACATTCGTCCTCCGAAAAGTCTTACTATTCAACGGGGGAGGGTCAAGAAGTTTTTCGCGGCTCCGATACCGGCGGAGGAATATGGTTTTCCTCTTTAATATCTTGTCCAAAGGAAGGTAATAACATAAAATAGAGGCGGATGGCGGGATCTGGAGGTGAGACCGCCGGGAATTTATTAGAATATGAGTGAAAATAAAATGGTATTAGTCACCGGTGTGGCCGGTTTCATTGCGTCCAAGACGGCGGAACTGCTTCTGCGTCAAGGCTGGACAGTGGTCGGACTGGATAATTTGAACGATTACTATGATGTCCGCTTAAAAGACTACCGGCTCAGCCGGTTGCTGGGGAATGACCGCTTCCTGCAAAGCAAAGACCCGGCTCAAAGCATCTACCGGGCAGACACTCCGGAAAGCGGAAAACAGGTCAGCGCGGACGGCAAATTCATCTTCTATCCGCTGGATATTGAAAAACTCTCTGAACTAGAAAAACTTTTTGAAGAATATCAATTTGAGGCCGTATTGAATCTGGCGGCCCGCGCCGGTGTGCGCTATTCCATGGAAAATCCTTTCGTTTACATGACGACTAACGCCATGGGAACCTTAAATATCCTGGACTGCATGCGCAAACACGGAGTGAAAAAACACGTGATGGCCTCCACATCCTCGCTCTACGCAGGACAGAAAATGCCTTTTACGGAAGATCTTCCGGTCAATACACCGCTGTCGCCTTATGCCGCTTCCAAGAAAGCGGGCGAGTTGATGGCCTATTCGTATCATAAACTTTACGGGCTGGATTCGACCATCGTGCGCTACTTTACCGTGTTCGGGCCCGCGGGGCGTCCGGATATGTCCATCTTCCGCTTCATCAAGTGGATCATGGACGGCAAACCGATCGAACTGTTCGGAGATGGTTCCCAATCCAGAGATTTCACCTACGTGGAAGACATTGCCAGAGGCACTGTCGCGGCGATGAAACCGCTGGGCTATGAGATCATCAATCTGGGCGGAGGAAGAAACCCGATCTCGCTCAACGCGGTGATCGCCTTTATCGAAAAGGCTCTGGGCAAGAAGGCTCAAATCAACTACAAACCTTTCCATATCGCGGATATCGCCGAGACCTGGGCCGACATCAGCAAAGCGGATAGACTGCTGGGATGGAAACCGCAGGTGTCGCCCGAAGAAGGTTTCCAGCGCTCGGTGGACTGGGCTCTGGAACACGCGGAGTGGCTGAAAGACATCAAACTGTAGAAAATCATTGAGAATTGAGTGCGGGGCATTAAAGGTCGGGAGTGCATTTTCCCTGATAGAAACGCTGATCAGCGTGGTCATCGTGGGATTGAGCGTTCTCGGCATCACAGGCGGGATCAACTTCTGCCTGGCCACGATCCAGTCTAACCGGGAATGGGATCGCTCCGCGGATATTCTGACTGCCGAAGCGGAACGGCTGAGTCTGCTGCGGTGGGAGCTGCTTTGCGCGGGGAATTTCCACACGAATTTCATTGATTACCTTTATCCCGTCCAGAGCGGCACTAATGATATAGGCATCATCGTTTCCACCAATGAAGCGGTGTTTTATACCACCAACCAGATGGGGGAAACGAATGTTCCCGTCATCCCGGTAGTAGAGATGGTCTCCACAAATGAGTTCGGCACACTCCAGACCAACCGCGTCTCTGATACGAATATCATTTACGCAGGCACGATCGAGATCAAACCTTTTCTGGAAAGCAATGCGCTGGGCTACAACGAAACGATGCGCCGCGCGCTGATTTCTGTCCAGTGGCTCAGCCGGGGCAAACTCCATACCAACTCGATCGAGATCAATCTCTCTCAGAACAATCTGACATCGTTCCACGAAGATCCATCTAAAGACACGGGGAGCGTGTCGCAGCAAGATGTTCTGGACACGGTCGAAAACTGGAAAGCGTCACGATCAGGGATATGGTGATGGATACCGCACAGCGAAAATCAAGATACCAGCAGAGCGCTTTTACGCTGGTGGAAATGAGCATCTGTCTGGGGATCATCGTCATTTTTCTGGGAGTGGTCATGACGGTGACTCTGGTGGCTAATCGAAGCTATGGAGTGATCCGTGACAATGACGAACTCCTGAAACAGGAGCGCACCGCCAAAGCGATTTTGACAGATACACTCCTGTCCGCGGATTATGTGATCGATGCGCAGCCGGAACCCTTTTTTCTGGCGGTAAAGATCCCGGAATTGGTCGTAACCAATACGCAGAACGAGCCGACAGCGGAAACAGCAACAACAAATGCCGGTGTCGTTTCCTTTGTTTATGACACAGATGACCGAATGCTTTTGCGAGTGCAGGAAAGCAATGTCGTTGTACTCCTGAGAGACTGCGAAGAGGTCCGATACCGTCTGCTGCAAAGGGAATACGTTTCCTTTGCGGATCAAATGATCGCACTGGAACAGCCGGAAATCTTCCCGCACACCCTCAGCAGCTGTCAGTCGGTGGAATTGAGCTGGACGTGCCGCCGCTACTGGGATGAAGAACGTATCAAACCCAGTGCGGAGCTGTCCGGCAAAATCCTTCTGCGCTTGAGAAATTAACTACCCCAGGAACATCGCCGTGTGAACAGCGGTGATCTTATCCGTGATCTGCCGGGTCGTGTTGTCGTTGGACAATACAAAGGCATGGATTTCCCTAAAATAACGTAATTATAGGAATTAAACTCCCAATATTGGCGTAATTTTAGGAATTCAATTCCTAATTTTACGCCTATTGACCATCTGATTATTCTTCTGTTTTCTCTTTAACCACTACGGAGAGAGATTATTATTCTATTTTTCTTGACAATCGGAGGAAAGATTTTCAGCATAGCCGTGTTGTT
>JAEENR010000034.1 GCA_016283885.1 Verrucomicrobiota bacterium | reverse complement strand
AATCCGAATCCGGAAGTTTCTTGAGCTATGCGGAGCAGATGAGCGAAGTTCTCCCGGAGGGAGAACAAGCAGAGAACGGCGGTCCGCTGGCCGCCAGCGGAGCGATGTCGCCGAGCCGGACCGCCGTCGCGGCAGCGGATACCCTGACCTATCAGTGGTATAAAGATGGTAAAGCCATTAGTGGAGCGACAGCTTCCAGCTATACGATCAAAAGCGTCCAAGCCAGCGATGCCGGAAGCTATACGGTGACTGTGAGCAAAACGCCTGGGGATTGTATGATATGCACGGGAATGTCTTTGAATGGTGTCTGGACCGGTATGGAGCTTACCCGGCATCATCCGTAACAGATCCCACGGGTGCCGGTACGGGCTCGTACCGCGTGGCGCGCGGTGCCAGCTGGGATATCTACGCGTCCAGCTGCCGTTCAGCGTTCCGGGGCTACGGCAACCCTGGCTACCGAAACGGCATCATGGGCTTCCGTGTGGCGCTGGCTCCGGTGAAATAGAGGCTTTTTGAGCTGAAAACAAAGATCACCGACGTTTTTTACCCCGCCGGGGATTTTTTTTAGAACCACGGATGGATACGGATACACACAGATGATTTTTATTTTACGTCCTTGTGGTTTGGTAAAATATGTGCTATCTTCCTTGTGGTGACCCATTAAATGGGATTTTGAGTTATGCTTAATTTAAAAACAACATCTGGCCTGTTAGTGTTGGCACTAGCAGGAATGACCTCTCAAGCCGCGGCTCCCAGCCTCAGTTATGAGGTGAACGGTAACGAGTTGATAATAAACTACACCGGTACGCTGCTCCAGAGCACCGACGCGGTGAACTGGACCGAGATCGCGTCTGCCTCTAGTCCGTACAAAGTGACGATGGGTGACAAAAAACTCTTTTTCTGCGCCAAAGGTGGATCAGACACCAAAAACATCACCATCCCGCTGTCGGGTACGGTCAATTTGGACATGATCTGGATCGAGCCGGGTACGTTCATGATGGGCAGTCCGACAGACGAACTGGGCAGAGATAGTGATGAAACGCAGCATCAGGTGACCCTGACACGCGGTTACTGGCTGGGCAAGTATGAAGTGACACAGGCACAGTATGAAGCCGTTATGGGGACGAATCCTTCTTATTTCAAAGGAGCCGATTTTCCGGTGGAAAAGGTCAGCTGGTATAACGCGATGGATTTCTGCGCCAAGCTGACAGATATCGAGCGTGCCGCAGGTCGTCTGCCGGAAGGGTATGAATATACTCTGCCGACCGAGGCGCAGTGGGAATACGCTTGCCGTGCCGGAACGACTACAGCCCTGAACAGCGGGAAGAATCTGTCAGATAAGAATAAATGTCCCGAAATGGATGAAGTGGGCTGGTATGAGTACAACAGCGATAGCACGACTCATCCTGTAGGACAAAAGATGCCAAATGCCTGGGGTTTGTATGACATGCACGGAAATGTATTTGAATGGTGTCTGGACTGGCATGGAAGTTATCCATCTTCAGCAGTAACAGATCCCAAAGGTTCCAGTTCGGGCTCGTACCGCGTGCTGCGCGGCGGCAGCTGGAACTTCAACGCGTACAGCTGCCGTTCAGCGTATCGGTTCGACAGCACCCCCAGCGACTTCAACCGCAACTACTA
Organism: Verrucomicrobiota bacterium; assembly: GCA_016283885.1. Classification (GTDB taxonomy): domain Bacteria; phylum Verrucomicrobiota; class Verrucomicrobiia; order Limisphaerales; family UBA1412; genus UBA1412. Next base: position 3,276 of record JAEENR010000034.1, on the reverse strand, counting down.
CGGATTCCGTGTTGCTCTCGCCCCAGTTCAATAGATCCGAAACCTGAGTCTTCTTGAGCTGAAAACAAAGAATCCCCGACGGTCATTACCCCGCCGGGGATCTTTTTGCTCGAAACGCCCTTGCGATTTTGGAAAAGGGATGTTATCTTGTTCCGGCAGTCCGTCCGGTTGGAGAAGTGTTTTCCTGAGATGGATTTAAAAAAATCAATATATGAAAAAGAAAAAGATAGTGAATTTTCTGCTGGGGATAACCGCGGCGATAGCGCTTTTATGGCCGGGCGATAGCGCCGTCGCGCAGACAGCCGATAAGACAGAACCTGCCGCCGTAGCGGAAATGAAGACCGGCAAGAATTGTGTGCTGCCGCTGCCCGGTGATGTGAAGCTGGAAATGATCTGGATCGAACCGGGTACGTTCATGATGGGCTCGCCCGATGATGAATTTGGAAGGAACGATAATGAGACCCAGCATCAGGTGACCTTGACGAAAGGTTTCTGGATAGGCAAGTATGAAGTGACGCAGGCACAGTACAAGGCTGTGACAGGGAGCGATCCTTCCCACTTTAAAGGAGACGATCTGCCCGTGGAGATGGTGGATTGGGAAGATTCCATGGAGTTCTGCAAAAAGCTGACGGAGAGTCTGGGCGGCGCGCTCCCCAAGGGGTACAAATGCAGTCTGCCCACGGAGGCGCAGTGGGAGTATGCCTGCCGTGCCGGAACGACCAGCCACCTGAACAATGGAAAGTCCATACAGACCAGAGAAGAGAAGTGTGATAATCTGGATGAAGTGGCCTGGTATAAGTTCAACAGCAATGGCACGACCCATCCTGTGGGACAGAAAAAACCGAATGCCTGGGGTTTGTATGACATGCACGGAAACGCGTGTGAATGGTGCCTGGACTGGATAGGCAATTATCCCGCGACACCGGTAACGGATCCTGCCGGACCCGGCAAAGGGACGCAGCGTTCGGATCGCGGAGCCGGCTGGTACTGGTATCCGCGTCAGGCCCGCTCTGGACACCGGGGGTTATATCCGCCGGAGAGACGGTATTTTTACCTGGGCTTCCGTCTGGCCATCATCCCGGTCGTTGAGAAGTAAAAGAACCACAGATGAACACAGATACACACAGATATTTGTTATGGAATTTATTGCGGGCCGACGTTCGGTGCGAGGCCGACGTTCGGCCTTGCGGTTTGGTAAAATATGTGTTATCTTTTTTGAGGCAGCCCACTAATGGGATTTTGATTTATGCATAATTTGAAATTAACGTCCGGCCTGTTGGGCTTGGCATTGACAATGGTGACCGCGCAGGCCGCGGCTCCGGCTCTCAGCTATGAGGTGACGGGGAACAACCTCATTTTAACCTACACCGGGACGCTCCTCCAGAGTGCTGACGCGGTAACATGGACCGAGGTCTCGTCCGCGACCAGTCCTTATAAAATTGCTTTGGGCGACAAAAAATTATTCTTCTGCGCAAAAGCCTCCGATGAACCGGTTGACCCGCTGTCACCGGGTAAAAACGGAACGATTTCCCTGCCGGACGGTGTGGCTCTGGACATGATTTGGATCAATCCCGGTACGTTCATCATGGGCAGTCCGACAGATGAGCTGGGCAGACAAGATAGTGAGATTCCACATCAAGTAACTCTGACCAAAGGCTACTGGCTGGGCAAGTACGAAGTGACTCAGGCGCAGTATAAAGCCATCATGAAAGTCAATCCTTCCGAGTTCAAAGGAGCCGATCTGCCGGTGGAGATGGTCAGCTGGTATGACGCGATGGAGTTTTGCGAGAAGCTGACGGAGATCGAGAAAGCGGCGGGTCGTCTGCCTGCCGGTTACGAATACGCACTGCCGACCGAAGCGCAGTGGGAATATGCCTGCCGTGCCGGAACCACGACCGCGCTGAACAGCGGAAAGAATTTATCTGCTCAGTACGAATGTCCCGAAATGGATGAAGTGGGCTGGTATGTCGGCAATAGTGATGGAATGACTCATCCGGTAGGACAGAAACAGCCGAATGCCTGGGGATTGTATGACATGCACGGGAATGTGCATGAATGGTGTTTAGACTGGTATGGAGATTATCCGACTTCATCCGTAACGGATCCCACGGGTCCTGCTAGAGGCTCGGACCGCGTGGTTCGCGGCGGCAGCTGGATCAACTACGCGGACTACTGCCGTTCGGCGTACCGGAACGGCGGCCGCCCGGACAGCAGGTACCTCGACTGCGGGTTCCATGTTGCCCTCGCTCCGGTGAATGAATAAGATCGCATTCCGATAAAAACAAAACCCCCGACGGTCACCCCGCCGGGGATTTTTTTTAGAACCACAGATAAACGCAGATATTTTATAAATAATTTAATAATAATATGTTATATATGTTTTCAATGCGAGGCCGACGTTTGGCTCTGTCGTCGCCTTCGGGACTTAAACAGTTGTTGATGTTGAGCAGGGATTTCGCTTCGCTTCATCCCTGCCTGTGATTTGGTCGTCCTTTCAGGACTTTACAAAGGAGACGCGCGGTCACGCGTCTCATTATGAAAACCCCTGCAAAGGGGTTTCGTCACATAGCCCCGGGTTGAATGCGCAGCATTCTACCCGGGGTAACGGATACACATTCATTTCAACCCCGTATGGGGTTGCGTAAATGGATAACGATTTGTGTTTTATACGCAACCCCTTGCGGGGTTGTGATCCAAGAGGGATCTCGTTACCCGGGTAGGCCGCTTCGCGCCCAACCCGGGTCTAAGTGACGATACCCTTTGCGAGGGTATTCAGAATGGATCCCTGCGGGATCGAATAACGAAAAAGACGTGCGGGTCGTGCATCTGCATAACATATTTGTTATAAATTAATTATCAGTGTTTATCCGTGGTTCTTTTGTTTCTTCCAATGTGTCAGTGGGATTTGATTTTTCAGCAATGTGTTTTTTCAATTTTGAACTCAATTTAGCAGCCGCTGTCAAAGAATCTTTTTTTCTGTTTTCATCAAATTCTTTCAGGGTTTCCTGCATAAAAGGTTTTTCCTCTTCCGTGACAAATTCAGCAATATTTTCAATCGCTCCTCTGTAAAAACTGCGTTCATAAGCCGGTTTTACACTGCATATCATATTGACAAAAAAGCCGACAAACAAACACGCGAGAATCGTTGTGAAGATCCCCAGTATCAGTTCCCGGTATGCTCGTTTTCTTATTTCTGAAGCGATCCATGAAATAGATACGGCCAGGAAAACAAATAAAAATAATATGATGCTCAAATTACCTATTCCCGTCATATTT
>JAEENR010000033.1 GCA_016283885.1 Verrucomicrobiota bacterium | reverse complement strand
CACCGGTGGATGGAAAAAACTGGAACCGATGTGGAAACTGCTCACCAACGCCGGGCTCCTGAATCAAATGCTTCCCCTGCTGGAAACGATCTTGAAAAACACAAAATAAAGGAGTTATAAGAGTGTCCTATCCCTGGAATATATCCCGCAGGAACCAGCGGAAACGCAGCCAGTAGTTTTTCAGCTTACGACTGGGATACCGGGCAGTCCATCTCTTTAACATCCAGGGATCTGTGCTGTCAAAATTGACTCCACGTTCAACAGTGCAGGCTGTTTGATAACCAGTCTCCCGGACACACTCCGCCACAGCCGGGGAAAGATCCCCGTAAGGATAACAGAAATGGTTGACGGGAACTCCGAACTTATCCTCCAGAAGTGCCTTGCTGCGATAGACTTCATTTTTAACCTCCTGCGGCGACAAACGGCTGAGGTGTGAATGTGAAAGTGTGTGTGATCCAATGAGTTGACCTTCCTGGAGCCATTCCCGGATCTGTACCTCATCCATCAGACGCTCTTCCGCCTCGCCCAACGCCGCGTCCCAGGTGTTGGTCTGACCGATCATCCCGGCAATCACAAACAAGACCGCTTTCCCTTTTTCCTCTTTCAGAGCACTCAAAGCATACCGAAAGACATTCTCATAAGCGTCATCAAACGTGATGACGACCCGGTCATTGGGTACTTTCACCGACCGCACATCCTCCGGTGAAGCAAAATGGAATCCATTGTTTTTCAGCTCTTTAAGATGATTTCGGAAAGCATTTTCGCTCAAATACAGACCTTTCAGCCGGGCTCCGCGGGGGCGGGGTCCGATCTTATGATAGGTCAAAATAGGCAATCCTTTGCGGAACAGCTGTTTAAATGGACGGATGCCGGAATAGTATTCTGGAAAGTCTAGCATAACTTCACCGGCACAAGGATTCCATTTTTATCGGCAGAGCTCAAGTTTTGAATGATTTCTTTTATTTTGGAGAGTCATTCCGCAAATTTATTCAGTTTTTTTGAAAAAAGTCTGGATATGAAACGGCTTCTGAAGTATCATCACTGGCGTATGAAGTTTTAACGCAAGTATCAACTTCTGACAGAAAAAGAAGTTATACGAGCACAAATACAGGAATAAGATAAGAATATGAAGAAGATGGATGTATCACGTCGTCAATTTATCAAGAGCTCTTCCGTACTGGCTGCCGGTGCGATGGTTGCTCCTTACGTTGTTACCAGCCACGCGGCTCCGGTCAGTGATCTGAAGATCCGTATCGGCCTTGTCGGTTGCGGTGGCCGTGGCCAGGGTGCCACATGGGATGCCATCAACGCCGCCAAAGAACACGGCATCAAGGACTGCAAAGTCGTTGTCGTGGGTGACGTTTTTGAAGAAAAAGCCAAAGGTTTTGCCGCCAACGAAAACATCAAGGCCGCTTATGAATTCGGTTTTGACGCGTACAAGAAGGTCATTGACAATCCTGAAGTCAACTATGTGATTCTGGCGACTCCTCCGGGATTCCGCGCCATGCACTTTGCCTATGTCACTGAAAAGGGCAAGAACTGCTTCACCGAAAAACCGGTGTGCGTTGATTCCGCTACAGCTCGTATCTTCCTCAAAGCCGCGGAAGAATCTGTCAAGAAGGGCATGAAAGTCGTCGCCGGCACACAGCGCCGTCACCAGCAGGGTTATCAGGAAACCATCGCCCAGATCCAAATGGGTGCCATCGGTGAAGTCCTGGATATGCGCTGCTACTGGAATCAGGGAGCAATCTGGAACTATCCGTGGGACATCAATAAGTCCGATATGGAAAACCAGCTCCGCAACTGGTATCACTATCTGTGGCTGTGCGGTGATCACATTGTTGAACAGCACGTTCACAATGTTGACGTTTGCAACTGGGTCAAAGGCACACATCCTGTCCGCGCTTACGGTATGGGCGGCTGCGAAGCCCTGAAGGGTCCGAATCAGATTTGGGATCACTTTGCTGTGGAATATGAATACGCGGATGGTACCCGTATGTACAGCCAGTGCCGTCAGATAGACAACACCGATGCCAACGTCAGTGAATATGTGGTCGGCACCAATGGTTCCTCCAATCCGAGCGGCAACATTACCTTCAAGAATGGTAAAGTGTGGCGTGCCAACCAGGGCCGTAATCCTTATGTCCAAGAGCACATGGATCTGATGACCGCTATCGCCGAAAACAAGAAGGTGAACGAGGCCAAACAGGTTGCCGAAAGCTGCATCACCGCCATCATGGGCCGTGAATCCGCTTACTCCGGCCGTAAGGTCACATGGGAAGACATCATCGATGGTTCTCAAGAACTCATGCCTGAGAATCTCGTGGATATGAATTCTCCCATCAAACCTTGGAAGAAACCCGAAACCGTTAGCTACGAACTGTCTGAATAGTCAGCAACCGGTTAGGAACTAACCATTTAAAACAAAACCGACCGTCTTAAAGGCGGTCGGTTTCTTTTTTATGAAAAATGATGGAACTAATTGGCCCAGTGAAGCTTCTCGCGAAGAGTATTAAAGAAAGAAGCTCCTTTGAAGTGTACCAGTGAGATAGTGCGTTCACTGCGCATAAATGAGATAGAGTCCCCCGTATTCAGCGCAAAGTGTTTTTGACCATCCACCGCCAGGATCGTCTGCAATTTCTCAGAAAGCACACTGACAGAGATTGTTGATCTATCATTGACTACCACAGTCCGGTTCTGGAAAGAATGAGGACATATCGGCGTAATTGAAAACACGTTAGCATTTGGTGTAACGATCCCGCCGCCCGAAGCCAGAGAATAAGCTGTGGAGCCCGTCGGAGTCGAAATGATCAGACCGTCACAAAGATATCTCGCCACAAACTGATCATCCACACGCACATCCAGCTCAATGATCCTGGATTTGATACCACGCGATATGACAAAATCATTCAGCGCGACTTCATTGATGTTCTCCGAACCGATCTTCCCGCTCCCGGCCAGCAGTGAACGCTCTTCCAGATCAAACTCCCCTGTCTCCAGTTTCGCAAAAGCGGTATCGATCTCGCCGGAAGTGATTTGTGTTAAAAAACCGAGGCGCCCTGTTTTAATGCCCAGCAAAGGTACTCCCAGCCCGGCCACTCTGCGGGCAACGCGCAGCATCGTACCGTCACCCCCGATCACCAACAGCAGATCCACCTCATGCGCCAGCGTCTCCGGATTCTGTAAAACATTCACTGTATCCGGCAAACCACAAGCCGCCGTCGCGGTTTCTGACAGACGATCCCATCCATGATAAGAAGCCAGAGTCAGCACCTGCTGAACTATCTCCGGGCTCTCCTTTTTCTCCAGATTCGCGATGATCCCTACTCTACTTAATTTCTTCACGGCCAATTTTATCCGTATGTTTTAAATGGACTAAAAACTCTTTGTTCCCCGCCGGTCCTAAAATGGGCGATTCCACATATTCCGTCCATACGATCTCCGGGATACCGGCACAGAACTCCTTCAGCTCTGCCAAGACCCTTTCGTGGACTTTCGGGTCACTGATGACCCCTTTGCCTTTGGAAACCTCGCTCTTTCCTGCCTCGAACTGAGGTTTGATCAAAGCCACGATACTGCCAGACTCCTTCAAAAACGGGATCAACGGAGGCAAGATCAGTTTCAGGGAAATGAATGAACAATCCACCACGATGATATCGGCACCACTGAATCCAGAATCAAAATGAGAATGACTTAAATACCTCGCGTTCAATCGCTCCATGACAACGACACGCGAATCCTGACGCAATTTCCAGGCAAGCTGTCCCTGTCCCACGTCTATGGCGTACACTTTTCCGACTCCGTATTGGAGCAAACAATCGGTAAAACCTCCTGTAGAAGCTCCAATATCCAGCGCCACAGCATCTTTTAGCGGAAGATCAAAAGACTCCAGAGCGTGTTCCAGCTTGAACCCACCGCGACTTACATACTTTTCCGGCGCAGTGACTTGGATATCATCTCCATCACGCACCCAATCGCTTGGCTTGCGGGCCGCATGACCATTGACAGTCACTTTCCCGGCAAGGATCGCGACCTTTGCTTTCTCACGGCTCTCCACCAGCCCGCGCTCTGCAAGCACTATATCCAGACGTTGACGTGTCATCTGACACCACATCTATACCACTACAACGCCTTCCGTTCAATTTATTCCTGCACGAACAACACTGTGATGCAAAAATTTTATACAAAAATGAACTAAAAAATTGAAAAAATTTTTTAGTTCGCTAAAATTAGCTTTGTCGTATGAAGAGATTATCTCGTAGAAACTTTCTGAAGGCCGGCTCGCTTGCGACACTAGCAGCGACGATCGGATTCCCTACCATCATCCCCTCCAAGGCATTTGGAGCGAATGATAAAATCGTTATGGCAGCCATCGGTCTCGGTGGCCAGGGTCTGCATGATATGCGCTCCCTCATGGCTTCCGACAAAACCCGTTTTGTGGCAGTCTGTGAAGTTGACACCGATCGTCTGGAAAACGCGGTCAATGTTGTCAACGAACACTACAACAACAAAGATTGCAAAAGATATGGTGATTTCCGTGAGATCATTGCCCGCAAAGACATTGATGCGGTCACTGTAACTACACCCGACCACTGGCACGCCATTATCAGTGTAGCCGCCGCCAAAGCCGGCAAGCACATCTACTGCGAAAAACCGCTGGCCAACTCCATCGCTGAGAGCAAAGCCGTGCGCGATGCTGTTCGCAAATACAATGTTGTTCTCCAAACCGGCAGCCATGAACGTTCCCGTTCCAACGCCCGCTATGCCGCGGAACTGGTTCGCAACGGTTACATTGGCAAGCTGAAAGAGATCATCATCCAGATGCCCACTGTGGAAGAACACCACAACCGCATCCGCCAGTTCACCTCTGTTCCTGCCGTGAAACCGCCGATCCCGAAGAACCTGGACTATGATATGTGGTTAGG
>JAEENR010000032.1 GCA_016283885.1 Verrucomicrobiota bacterium | reverse complement strand
ACACCGGTCGGCTCTCCTGTTGATGGAACGGTCGCCCAGATCGCCGTCACCCAGGGTGTCCAGGTGGCCGCGGAACAACTGCTGGCCGTGGTGAAATAAACATCAGCGCTCAGCAATTAAAAATCCCCGGAGAAACCTTCGGGGATTTTTTCTTTTGCCGCATGGCTCATGCCACAAGCGCGTTTTTCTTGATTTTCTCGATCGTCTCAACGATCGTTCTTTGATTTTCTATGCTGAATAAGTGGATAAATTTATGGGGTCTGTCAAACGGCGGTTCCCGCAGTATCCTCATATCCTCGATATAGCCGTTATTCTCGATATGATTAATGATCTTGTGGATAAAATTGATCTGCTCCTGATTCAGACTCTGGTCATTGATAAATGACGCGAACGCTTTCATGACGCTGTCGTGATCCAGCTTGGCTATTTTGCGCACCAGCAGGCCGAAAGGCGTATCCTTAAACTCCCGCTTATAATCTTCCTGATTGCCCAGCTCACGGGTAAATATCCTCTCCAGCTCATTGTAATCATCCTGTGTGAGGGGTTCATTATGATTCAGCTTGTAGATCACAGGATCATTCTTGTGCTCCTCCACATAGCGGTTGACCTTTTTCCGGTAATCCTCAAAGTCATAAGCGGCCTCAAGCGTTATTCCCTCCTGTCTCTCCAAAACGGGATCTTCCAGCCTTGTGAAGATATTCGGCATCCTATCATTGCCGACAAGGAACTGCATCAGTCCCCGGAGTTCGCTCCTGACATTTTCAAGTGTAAGGATGCTGATGTCTTCCCAAAAATCATCGGTCTGGATCTCTTTGATGAGTCCCATCTTCTGCTGGACCTGCGGGATATTCGCTTTCGTTTCAAGCTGTCCAACGGTAGCGCGGAGTTCTTCTTTCAGATGCCGCATCTGGGGCAGATCTTCCATATTGGCCAGCATCATGCCGTACATAAAATTGTCGAACCGTTTCGCGAATTCGTCCGTGTCTCTGGAACTGATCAGCGGAGCGATCTGTTTTATCAGGTCGCTCTTATCCATTTCCGAGAGCGTGTCAAAGCTGCTTCTCTCTTTGAACTTCTCGACATATTTTCTCTTCAGCCGTACCGCCATCAGCTCATACGACAGATCACACACGCCCTGATGACAAATATCGGTCAATCCTCTACGAAAAGCCTGATACTCCTCACCGGCAAAAGCGCTCTCCTGCAGTCCGTGTATCAGCCGGATCTGTTTGCAGTAGATACTTTCGCTCAGGGTCATCACTTCTTTCATTTCTTTGCCGTTCTTGTTCTCTCTGAAATATTCAAAATTCCCGCAGTAATCAAATATCATGAAACGGCATTTATCCTGATATTCTCCGTCTATGCCGTCAATGCACCTCAGGTTCTTGCAGAGCCGTGTTCCCCGGCCTATCATCTGCCAGAATTTGGTTTTTGAACGCACTTTCTTGAAAAAGACAAGATTGACGCATTCGGGCACATCTATTCCCGTGTCCATCATGTCCACGGATACCGCTATGACCGGCATCGCGTCGGGTATCTTAAATTTATCTATCACGGTCTGCGCGTAATTGTCCTCGCAGGTGACGCGCTGCGCGAACTTCCCCTTATACCACGGATAAAGCCGGTTAAACCGGTTTACGATAAACTCCGCGTGCCTCTTGTTCTGGGCAAAGACGATGGTCTTGCCCAGCCGGTCGCCGCCGTGCACCTTGATGCCTCGCTCCATCAAGTCTTCCAGTACGGTGTCAACTGTTTCCTCGTTAAAAACAAACCGGTTCAGTGCCTCGGAAGGGATAAATTCAGGGATGTAACCGTCCTCCGCGAAATCATCCTCATACCGCTTCTTATCCTCGTCCGAAAGTTCATCGTATGTGATCCCCTCCTCCAGGAATTTCGTCGTGACCACATAATTATAATACGGCACCAGAACATGATCCGCGTTCACCGCCGTTTCATAATCGTATGCGTAAGTCGGCATGCCGTTTTCGGCCTCAAAGAAATCATAAGTATTCCTGTCCACGTCTGTTTTCGGCGTAGCCGTCAGACCGACCAGGATCGCGTCAAAGTATTCAAAGATCGCCCGGTATTTTTTGAAAATGCTGCGGTGCGCCTCGTCTATGATGATCAGGTCAAAATGCGCCGGCGAGAACAGCGGGATCCCGTCTTTGGTTCTGGTCTTATCAATGGCGTTCAATAGGGTGGGATAAGTCGAAAAAACGATACGCGCGTTCCGGTCGTCCTGGTTGCCGCACAAATTGCACAGCGACATATCCGGCAGATAGTTTTTAAAATCGTCCTTAGCCTGCTTGACCAGCGCCGTTCTGTCCGCCAGAAAAAGCACATTCGTGATATGACCTCCGCGGCTCAGCACATCGGTCAGACTGGATGCCGTCCGGGTCTTGCCTGTACCGGTGGCCATCACCAGCAGCGCCTTGCGGAACCCCTTCCCCAGATGCTCGCAGACAGCCCGGATCGCCTCCATCTGATAGTAGCGGTCGGTTATCTTTTCATCTATTTTGATGGTGGACAGATCCTGTCTCATGCCCCGGCGCGTCATCAGTTTTTCAAGATCGGACTTCGTAAAAAATCCGCTCACACTGCGCTGCGGCGAGACCGTATCATCCCAGAAATATGTTTCAAATCCATTGCAGGTAAACATCATCGGCCGGTGCCCGAATTTCCGTTCCAGACAGTCGGCATACAGCTTTGCCTGAGTCCGGCCAATGTTCGGATCTTTGCTGGTGCGCTTGGCCTCGATCACCGCCAGCGGATACCCGTTCCGTCCCATCAGCACATAATCCACAAAACCCTGCTGACCCGCGACACCGTTCATGCCGGTCACTTCGTATTCTTCCAATACGTCGGCATCCACACCTTCAAACTTCCAGCCCGCTTCTCTCAGCATCAGGTCGATATAGAGCTTTCTCGTCTCCGCTTCTGTCAGGTCGCTGTCGCCGTGGATATCCTGCACCGGTGTTGTGTCCGACAACACCTCCGGAGCCGTTCCTTTCACAATGGGATCCTCCGGGCTCACCTGCACCGTCTCAGCGGGTGCGGGCACAGCGGCTGGGATCACCGGAGCCGCCGGGATCAAATCTCGGTTGAAGGGACGAACTTCCGGCACTGCCTTCAGCTTCACCAGTACCGCGGTCACTATATTGTAGATCTTGGTCAGACAGAGATAAGATTCCCTCACGCTGATCTTTTCTCCATGAGCGCCGCGGCTCCCGATCTGGCGCACATAGTGGATCGCCATCATCGTCCGGTTGTCACTGATGAAATCCTTGAATTCCTCTCCTTCCACCAGTCCATACAGGGATGATCTCGCCGGCAGGGTGATCTTCCTCATGACATACAAGGCTTTGACTAAATACTCCAGCGCACGCCGGGCATACGTCACACTCACTTCGGGATAGCTTGCCTGGAACTGTTCCGCCTTCACGCAAAACCCGTGCAGCTGTGTCAGTTTTAATTGCTCTAAATAATCAAAGTTGCTCATACGTCATTCGATGTTTTTTCTCGATTCTTCTTTATCCGAAATAATCCTGCATCAGTTTTTTCTTCAGCGTTTCCGCTTTTTCCAGTGTCTCCTTCACTTTCTGTTTCGCTTTATCCACCTGCTTGACAAATGTGGCAAATTGTTTTTGCAGATTGAGAGGAGGAACTATAAACTCTAATTTTCCCAAGATTTTAAGTGTAAGATATTTTGTTAATCCACCTAATGATTGTTGTTGCAAATAATCTAGTTTTTCTTCAAGTTGACATTTAAAAAGTACATAAGACCAGTTTTGCTTCAAAGTCAATACATATGTCCTTTGATATGCATTAAACTTACCACAATAGTGTTTAACATCATATTTTCCAGCAGCATTATTCCCTGCAAGCAACAGAGCCTCTTCATCAAAAGCATAAGTGTTTATTCTTAATACTTCTTTAGAACAAGTAAAAAATGGATATGCACCATTTTCAGCCATTGCATTAGAATCAAGTTTTCCAGTTGTTGTATTAAAAACATCATTCCATTTCAAAATAGGATAATCTTTACTACCAAACATCTCCACAAAGCGTGATTTGACGAGCAGATCGAGCTTTTCCAGGATCGCGCTGCAGAGGTCTATGGTGTGGCTTACTTTGTCGAGGTTGTCGGCAATTTTCTTCTGTTTACTTATTGAAAATTCTGGAATTTCAAATTTTTTTAACCATTCTGTGCTTAAATTTTTTTGAGCAATTCCATTTGATGCTAAAATACATTTTTCTTCAAAATAATCTGAATTAAGAACATGAAATATAAACTTTTTTAATACCTTGTCTGTATTCATTCTTAAACACGCAACACGTTGATTAAGAACGGCCGGAAGAAAATTCTCAGTTAAAACTGCAACTCTTCCAACATTTCCAGTTAGTGACATGAGTAAATCACCAGTTTTAAGACTATATTTTGATAATTCCTCTATGCAATCAATCGGATAAAATTTCGGATCGGCATCTTCAATATACCCTTTCTGAACATTTGTTATTCTGATCACCCTTATTCCATCATCAACATAT
>JAEENR010000031.1 GCA_016283885.1 Verrucomicrobiota bacterium | reverse complement strand
CGACCCGATCCCATCCCGAACTCGGCCGTCAAACGCTGCGTTGCCAATGGTAGTGCTTGTAGAGCTTGTGCGAGAGTAGGTCGTTGCCGGGTTTTTTTATTTCCCTTTTTCCCTTCGAGACGCGATTTCGCGTCTCTTTTTGTTTTTTACCGAAATGGACTCGGATGTGTTTATTTTGTATTTATCCTTGTGCCAGGGGGTGGGTATCCTTTGGATTCGTCATCGAGCACCAGTATCCAGTCCAGTGTTTCTCCCGGTGTGGGGGTGATGAAGTTTTCGGGAAGTTCTGATTTTTTAAAGGTTCCTATCAGTGAAGCTGTCCCGGTTCGAGGATCGTACCACCAGGCTTTGATGGTTTCCGCTTTGATGGTTTCCAAGTTGACGGAGAACCGGCGTCCTGCCGGGGCATAGATCATGGCATAAGTTCCGTCCTGGTCTCTGGTTGCGACAAAGCGGTAGCGGCCGGTGCCGGGGACGGCGGTCTGGACTTTATCAGGGACGATCAGGCCAGGATCGGGGATGCGTGTCAGGAACGGTCTGGATTCCAAGAGCATCCGTCCATACGTCATATAGGTGGAGCCGGGCTGATGGATGGCCTCTTTCCAACTCATAAGTGGGTTGTTGATAGGGGCTCGTTTTTTATCGGGATCATACATTTGCCAGATGGAGTGGTGACCGTAGGTGTGCCCCAGGGCACCGTTGAAGGTATCCCAATAGAAGGGAGGACGCAGGTCCGCTGAAACGGTGTGTCCGCGTCGCCCGGCATCAAAGTTGACGGGGTGATCTTCATAGACCGGTTCACCGTCTATGACTGGTTTGACAGGCTGCAAGTTGTAGTCATCCAGTGTTTTGCTGTAGCGGTCCGTGTAAAGAATTTCGTGACCGTTTTGGCGCATATTGAAGTCGAGCCATGTTTCATTATGAAGCCATTGGGATGAACCGGAAGCACCGGGAGGATGGAAGGTGAACAAGTGGCGGCCTCCATCGCCTTTTTTCAGTCCTGCAGCCAAGGCGCGGATGACTTCTTTCTGGCGGTCATTGGCCACATCACGGTCTCCGCCCAGGATCCAGATAAGTTGTTTGTCTTTATAGCGTTTACCCAGAAATTCACCATATTGTTCTGCGTTTTGGATATTCATCACGGGATCTTTATCGCGCCAGTACCATCCCCAGCTGGGCAGAAACCCGATATACATTCCTAATTCATTGGCTTTGTTGATGATGTAATCCACATTATCCCAGTAGTCATTGTCCGCGCCTTCTTTGATGTCCAGCCGTGAGAGGTCGTGGTCTATCAGGGGCAGATGGCCATAAGCGTTTGGAGCGGAGATGCCGTCCAGTTCAGCCAGTGCGACAGCCTGGATGACGGAGAAGCCTTTGGAGGCCCGGTCAGCAAGGTAGAGGTCTGCTTCCTCATGGTTCAGCCGGTGAAAGAGTTCCCAAGCTGTGTCGCCCAGATAGAAGAACGGGGTACCATCCTGATGCTGCAGAAAATGTTTATTATCAGAAACCCGCAAATCTCCGTGAGAGAAATCCACAGGTTTGCCTTGCCAAACCTGGGCCTGGAGTGTCAGGGTAAAGGATAATGCCGCAGCACAAAAGATGCTCAGTATCCGCGATGTCAAAAGACGCGTCTTAAACATGCTTTTATTGAACATAAAACGAACAATGAAGTCAAAGGAATTTATTATTTTTGCATGGATTTGTTTTTTATAAAGCGGTAAATAAACACAAAATCGCCACCAGCAAATAAAAAATTCTGAAATCATACATCTGGATTTTTATTGATGAACTTTGTCACTTTCAAAAAAATCAAATTCTGTTCATCCTGTAAATCCTGTCAAAATAACAATAACATAACATTCTAATAAAAAGCGTTTTGTAGAGATGCCCGATTCGGGCGTCTCTGATAAAGATATGCAGTCGAAAAATATAAAGGGAATGTTTTGTGTATCCCGGAGACGCGCGGGTCGCGGAGACGCGGGAGTCCCGCGTCTCTACAAAACATCTTTATTATAAATAATTTATCTGTGTTAATCTGTGTCCATCCGTGGTTCATAATTATTCCCCTTGCGGGATGGACAATTATCTGCTATTTTATTCTAGTCGTTCCTCGACGGTGGATGCCGCTGAGGAATGGGAATAAAGTAAATAACTAAAATAGAAAGTTTTAGCGCTTAGCGT
>JAEENR010000030.1 GCA_016283885.1 Verrucomicrobiota bacterium | reverse complement strand
AGCTGATGAGTTTTCCTCTTGAAAAAATAAGTTCTGCTTTCAGAAAACTCTCGGGGTTGTAGTCACTTTCTAGATGACGGACAAGATATTCCTCACCATCACCGCGGTTGATGGAACGGTAGTTCCAGTAACGGTATTCTTTCATGTACCGACCATAATAGAGCCATGTTTCTAGTTTTCCATGGCTATCTTCGGAATAAGTGATGTCATCCGGTTTGCCCCATGCGATATATACAGCGTCTTTGGGCATACCGGTCTTGATTTCTCCCGCGTCCACAAGCTGCTGGTATTCCGGAGAAAGTGTCTCATAAGCGGTGATGCGTTCCGCGCGTCTTTTCTCAATGGTGCTGGAGGCGCATCCGCAGAGGATGGCCCCGCAGCAAAGCAAAACCGTTATAGATTTGAGATTCATGTAAAAAAAAGAGACGCGCGTCAGAAGAGCGCGTCTCATTCAAATGTTATCTTTACTTGTTTTCTACAGTGAACTGATAGATGGTCACTTCATTGTAGGTCTCGCCCGGTCTGAGGATCACAGAGGGGAAGTGAGCCTGATTGGGGCTGTCCGGATAGTGCTGTGTTTCTAAGCAGAAACCGGCATATTGATTATAAGGACCTTCTCTGCCAACAAACGCACCATTCAGGAAGTTGCCAGTATAGAATTGGACACCCGGTTGAGTGGTGAACACATTCATGACACGACCGGTCTTTTTTTCCAGCACGGTGGCCACAGGGTGCATCTTTTCCTTGGCACTGCGCAGAACGATGTTGTGATCAATACCCTTGGGATTATTGTTCAGCTTATCGAAACCGAAACCGATGCGGTTAGGCTGCGTGAAGTCGAACGGAGTTCCTTTGACAGAAAGGATCTCACCGGTTGGGATCAAACCATCATCTACCGGGGTATAGAAATCAGCGTTCAGAGTCACGATGTGATCCAGAATGGTGCCTTCACCGGCCAGATTGAAATATGCGTGATTGGTCAGATTGACAACAGTGGCTTTATCTGTCTTCGCGAAATAATCCAGTTTGAGGTTGTTATCTTCATCCAGCGTATAGGTGACTTTCAGGGTCATGTTGCCGGGATAACCTTCTTCCATATCCGCGCTGGTCGTGCTGAAAACCACTCCGACATAACCTTTGCCTTTGATTTTCTTGGCTTTCCAAATCTTGGAATTGAAGCCCTGGAGACCGCCGTGCAGGTGATTTTCACCATTGTTGGTGGCCAGTGTGTATTCTGTGCCGTCCAGAGTGAATTTACCTTTGGCGATGCGGTTGGCGTAACGGCCTACCACTGAGCCCAGATAATCGCCCATATAGGGTTTGACTTTGTCGGCACCCAGAACAACATTGCCGATGTTGCCGTCACGATCCGGCGCTTTGACTTGTACAATAGTGGCACCCCAAGTGATGAGCTTGACGGTTACACCGTTGCCATTGTCCAAAGTATAAGCATCAATTACTTCTCCGGAGGGAGTAGTATCAAAATATGATTTTTCTACATTCATTGTTTTAGCTTTGGCATTTGCGTCGGTATATCCTAAATGGAAAACCGCTGCTGCCAAGATGATCGAGGTTAATATTTTTACACTTCGCATAAGCGACCTGATTTTATTAAAAACAAAACGGATTGTCCACTTTGAAGATTGATAAGGATGAGTAAAAGTTTAGTGATCTCGATTGAGAAGTTTTTCTGCCAGTGCTTCCAGAATGATTGCTTTTCCGTTGAAAATCTGTAGAGAATCAAAGGCTTCCTTAGTTAGTTCGGTAGCCAGTTGCTTGGATTTTTCCAGACCGACCACCGCAGGATAGGTAGCTTTTTGCTCTTGAACGTCTTTGCCAGCGGTCTTCCCCAGTTTTTCAGTACTTTGCGTCACATCCAGAATATCATCAATGATTTGGAATGCGAGTCCCACTTTGTATCCAAAGTTAGTTAACGCATTCAGTTGATCCTCGGTACAGTCAGCTGCCATACCACCCAGACGGGTCGAGAGGCAAAGCAGCGCGGAGGTCTTGCGCTCATGGATATATTTTAGTTCTTCACGAGTGATGGCTTTTCCTTCACTTTCAAGGTCAATGGCTTGTCCTCCAACCATTTGAAGACTGCCTGCCTGATAAGCGAGTTCTGCCATGATATCTTTATGATTATAACGTGTGACAGCTTTCCACTGCGCTGCCAGCGCAAAGGCTCCGGTCAGAAGACCATCACCTGCCAAAATGGCCAGGCCTTCTCCAAAAACTTTATGATTGGTGGGCCGACCCCGGCGGAAATCATCATTATCCATTGCCGGAAGATCATCATGGATAAGAGAATAAGTATGGATACACTCCACAGCGCAGGCCAGAGGCAACGCTGATTCCGGATTGCCGCCGCAAGCATCAACAGAAGCCAGCAGGATAGCTGGACGAACCCGTTTGCCGCCAGCAAATACAGAGTAACGCATGGCCTTATGAAGGGAAGCGGGCTTCACATCTTCAAATGGGAGAAGCTGATCCAAAGTGTGGTTGACTGTTTCCGTGGTTTTCTTTAGCCACGCCGTTAAATCGAATTTATCACTCATACAATCACTGGAGATTTTTATAGCGGAAAGGAGTGGTTTTGACCAGATATTTCAGAGAAAAACAAAAAAGGTGTACTGTAAACAAACAAACCAGTACACCCAGAATACACTAACAAAAAATACTTTCTGCCCTTGAAACCACTATGAGAATTACACTCAACAGGAAATCTATTCAGAAATCAACCCTACAGAACTTGCTACGGCTTTTTTTACAGGAGCTTTACCAATAACCAGTTCCGTATTCTTCTTCTGTGCCGTTTGGATACCTTGGGGATGACCAACCGGCATGATATAGACTTTCCAGAAAAAGAGAGTAAAAAGTATTACAGCGGAGAATGCAATTGTCGGCAGAAATTGACGACGAAAAATCGACCACCGGCGCCTCATTGGCATCGGGATCTTCTTGTCACTTCTGTGTTGCACATTCGCACTCACCACGTCCTTTTTACAGCAAACATCATGCCAAATTAGAAAAATAATTTTTTAAAATGAGCCTCTGGTTAGAGAAAAAGCCCGTGAGCGAAGATGATCCCATGTTTGTGAACCACTTATTTCTTTTTTAATAAGTTGCTTATACAGAGATAGGATAAAGAGGATTTCTTCCGGTGTTTCCTGAACAAATTCGATCCTGAACCGACGAAGTCCTATCGAATGCAGTTCCTCATAATATTCGCAGACAGTTTGAATCCTTCCATTGAAGATCGTATTACGGCACCCAGCATCAGCTAGTATAGGATGTTCGATCCCGGCGCGGTCTTTGATTTTGAGTATGTTATGTTCACAAGGCATCCCGCATTTAGGAAATCCTGCTTCTTTAGTCAAATAGGCGCAGAAGAGACAAAACGCAGTGTGGAACATGGGGATATGCTGATGAAGTATCAATTCAAAATACTCTGGGTCTGCGTATTGAAACATGGAAGCGATTTGTTTCATCCCCAAGTCATTGGAAAGTGTCAATGTGCGCAGACCGCAGTTGCGAAGATAATGGTTTGCGGAAACAGGATTAGTGATGTTGAAAGTAGAATCTCCCCGGCAGAGCTTTCCCTTGAAAAAAGCAAGGTGATCATAGTTGCGGATCAGAAAACCATCCGCTTTGGAGAAGAGTATCCGTTCCAGCAGATCATGTTCACCAGGTCTACAAATGCGAGGAGGCGCGGCAAAAAGAGTGGGTGAAGCTGTGTTTTCATCTTTGAATGAGTGAACCTTTTCGACCGCTTTCTTATAAAGAGCTGGATTTTCAAAATCACAATAGATTTCCCGGATACCGCTTTGGAGTACGGGATCCAGTTGGTCTTCTTTTCTAATAAGGACAGACAGAACAGGTTCTTCTACGGCAAGGTGCGTTTTTCGAGGAATAAGGATCGTTTTACAAATATCTTTCTCAGACGTGATTTTCCAGACAATGGGTTTTCTGCGCAGTTGGATGAGTTTTTCGCATAGTTCACGACGCAGTCTGTTCAATTCACTGACCGCGATCATACAGTTGCCGTTGACCTTGAAAGTAAGTTCTCCCAGTTGGAATGGTGTATCCCCCAGACGGTTGAGTTGATCTCTCAGTTTTTCCGCCGAAAGAGGTTGAGAGTGAGCTTCCTGCAGTGGCATGGAAGAAACCGCTTCAGCACGGTGTCCTTGCTCATCCAAAAAAGTGATCTTGAGCGCGGTTCCAACGGAACCTTCCACAATGGCTTGGATTGGTCTGCGGTAGAGGGGTTTTGCGGAGGTATAACTTTGTTTAAGCTGACGATCCAGAGTCGGATCATTGGTCTTATAGACAATATCCCCAATGCGGATTTTTTTAGAGTCAAAGGTTTGTCTGCTGAATTCTACTAAAATAATATCCCGCTTCTGTTCAACATGATAAACACGACCACCCTGAACGGTTTCTTCGGTTTCAGGATTAGCAAACGCGATACCGTCTCCGGGTTGGACGGGTTCTTGAGTGCGGATACAAACGCTTCCTCGTTGAACTCCGGTGACTTTGCCGATGCGGAAACCTTTGTTTCCGGAAAAACGCGCATGGCAAAGGTTTTGCTGATCGATCCCTTTCATCCAGCCTGTTCCCAGACCGCGCGAGAAGGTCATTTCCAGCTCATAGCGTTTTTCTTTCAGCATCTTGGCCAGAGTTTCACGACAGGCCATCGGCTCAAAGTCATTACGAGAAAGTATATCCCAGGCTGTGTCGATCGCCTGGCGATAGACGCGGCTGATGCTGCTGACATATTCAGGACTTTTCAGCCGTCCTTCGATTTTGAAAATGGTGACTCCGGCGTGGATCAGATCGGGGATCATTTCCAGCCCTAGTAGATCTTTGGGACTGAGAAGAAACTTTTTGGCTCCCAAAGGCAGTTCATTGCCGTTGAGGATCAACTGATAGGGAAGACGGCAGGGCTGAGCGCATTCTCCACGGTTCGCGGAACGCCCTCCCAGTGCCTGACTGGCTAGGCATTGTCCGGAACAGCTCACACATAAAGCGCCATGAATAAATACTTCCAGCGGAAAGATATTTTTCTCATCCTTTGTGTTTCGACTCATCCGTTCTTGCTGGATCATTTCTATTTCCCGGATGGAACATTCACGTCCTAAAGCAGTAACATAAGCTCCCATTTTTTTCGCGAACAAGATACCTTCGGCAGAGGTGATACTCATTTGCGTGGAGGCGTTGATCGGAAAATCGGGAGAGATCTGCCGAATCATCCGCATGATGCCGGCATCCTGAACAATGACAGCATCTGCACCGGCTGCAATAATGCTTCTCAGTGCTTCTTCCGCACGTGGAAGTTCTTCTGTGAAAATGAGAGTATTGAAAGTGATATAGCCGTGAACACCGCGTTCATGGAGCCATGCCATCAGTTCCGGCAACTCTGCTAAGGTGAAATTTTTTGCCCTCATGCGGGCATTGAAGCGATCCACTCCAAAATAGATAGCATCCGCTCCATTTTCGACAGCGGCACGTGCGCACTCCCAATCTCCTGCGGGAGCGAGCAGTTCCGGTTTTGATTTGGCTGGAAAGCTAGACTTCAAAAGGGGCAACAGTTTTGAGATAGTTTTCTATATTGTCCGCGAATTCAAAACCGGAAAGGATGTTATCGCTGAGAGCAGGTCCACGGGTATAGTTGCCTCCGATATAGAATCCGGGACAGTCTTTTTGCAGTTGAAGCACATGATCTTTAAATTGACCGTAGCCAACATTATATTGTGGAATAGCCCTGGGATAATAGTTTGAAATTTGGAAGACGGGTTCGCCTCGTATGTTCAGCAGTTTGGCCAAATCAAAATGAACCATCTTGAAGAGTTTTTCCTGAGGAAGACCAGCCAGTTCGGGTTGGCGCATCCCACCGACATAAGAGGAAAGTGTTACACAGCCTTGGGGAGCGCGGTTAGAGAAGAGTGTTGAGCTGAAAAGGGTCCCCAGAATATTGAATTTTTCAATGCCGGGGAGCAGCATCCCAAAGCCATCCAGCGGATGGCCTACATCTTTCCGTTTATAGCCCAGCACGACCGAGCTGACAGGGGCGTAAGAAATCTTTGAAAATAAACCTAAATTCAAACTGGAAGTGCATTGCAGGTCGATTTGAGAGGCCGCGTAAGCCGAAGTACTTAAAAGCACCGCGGAATGATCTTGTTGTTTCAGCTCATCACCTTGACGGTAGCTGATACGCCAGCCGCTGGGGATCTGAGTGATGGTTGTTACCAGACAATTTGAATGAAAATTTTTCCCCAGATTTTTCGCCAGGGTATCCGGCATGACCTGCAAACCTTCATCAAAGGACAGTATCCGAGCTTCTTGTTTAGAGGTTTCTCCGCGTTTCTTGCGGGCTTTGGCACCGAAAAACTGAGCGCGTATCATAGAACCGTATTCCTGCTCCGCTTTGTAGAGTTTGGGGAAACCATGGATGACTGATAAACGTTCCGGGTTACCAGCAAAAATACCGGCGACAAGTGCGTCAATGGCATAAGTCAGGAATTCATTTCCAAAACGGCGGCGGACAAATTGAGCCACGCTCTCCTCATAAGCGTTCTTCCAGCGAGGACGGAATGGCTCCAGCATCAAATTATATTTGGCTTTCCAGCTGAAGAGAGGGGAGAGAAAAAAAGAAATCGCTTTGGACGGCATGGCGATAACTTTTCCATTGCGAACCAAAAAACGTTTATCGCTTTTGTGTTCCGCGAACTTTATATGCTCACTCAGTCCGGAGATTTTGAACAGATATTCCAATTTTTTGTTGGTGTTCAACAGGGTGTTCGGTCCGAATTCCGCTAGATAGCCATCCTGACGTTTGCTGTAAATAACACCACCGGGTCTTTCGGAGGCTTCATAAAGATCCACCGGGAGATTCTTATTTTTCAGAAGGAAACTGGTTGTCAAACCTGTGATTCCTGCGCCGATTACTGCGATTGATTTCATTAGACAGTGCGTGAGTATTTTCTTTGTTTATCCGTTCTTAAATAGACATCAAATTTCATAGCGATATTGCGGATCAGCAGTCGGCCTGTATCGGTGACTTTAAATCCGTTTTTGTCACGGTAGATCAGATGATCTGTTTCCATATCTTGAAGACTGGATAATTCTTCCGCAAAATAGCTTGAGAAATCTATGCCGAGCTTCCGGCTCATTTCTGCGTAATTCAATTCCAGATCACACATGAGCCGCATAATGGTTTGGTGCCGTATCTTATCATCTTCGCTCAGGATATATCCTTTGCGCTGCACGGGATGTCCATCGTCCAGCAGGGAACAATACTGTTTCAGGTCTTTTTCATTCTGCCAGTAGGCTGAATCCGTTTGAGAGATAGAAGACATGCCGAAAGCATAAATATCCGATCCTGCATGGGTACTGTAGCCCTGGAAATTTCTTTGCAACGTTTTGTTTTTTTGTGCCTGGGTCAGTTCATCATTTTCCAGGGCAAAGTGATCCATGCCGATGTAAGTATAACCGGAAGAGGTCAGTTTTTCGATGGTCATTTTCAGCAGTTCCATCTTTTGTTCCGGTGGCAGAGGTGTAAGTGCCGCCTGAGCTTTTTTTAGCCACGGAACGTGTGCGTAATTAAAAACGGCAAAACGATCCGGACACATCTTCAGTACCTCATCCAATGTGTGTTCAAAACTGGTTGTGGTTTGGTGAGGTAGTCCGTAGATCAGATCCACATTGACAGATTGAATGCCGCAGGAACGTGCCCAATCCAAAGTACGGAGATTCAATTCATGCGGCTGTACCCGGTGGACTGTTTGTTGGACTTTCGGATCCAGATCCTGGATGCCGATGCTGATCCGGTTGAATCCCACTGCCGCGAAAGCTTTCATTTTTTCTTCGGTCACGGTTCGGGGATCTACTTCCACACCGGCTTCATAAGTGTCGGTGAAAGGAAAATGGTGATGGATCCAGTCACCCAGGGTCAATATCTCCTCCGCGGATAGGAAAGAGGGGGAACCTCCGCCAAAGTGGAGTTGAACCGCTTTTCGTTTCGGATTCATTAGCGGTGTCACCAGATTGAGTTCTTTGCGTAAGTATTTTAGATATTGTTTGCTGGATTCGGGATCCTGTGAAATGACATTGGTGCATCCGCAGAACCAGCAAAGACTCCGGCAGAAAGGCAAATGGAAATAGAGGGATAAAGGTTTATCGGAGTCGTTGTTATTGGAACGGATCATTGGAACGATTTTACCCCAGTTGATCTCTTCACTGAAGTGCGGAGCTGTTGGATAGGAGGTATAGCGAGGTCCTGGTACATCGTATTTTCGGATAAGATCGAGATTAACTTCAAGTTTCGACATAAGTAAATGAAAATCAATAAGTTTTATTTCTTGCTGTTTGAATGAGCGCTTCAATGCACTCCAATTTACTGTCAGGCAGAAGTCCGTGCCCCAGATTCAAAATAAACCCCGGATGACCACTCATCGAACGAAGCAGTTTTGTCACAGCACCACGAACATTCTCTGGTGTTTGCGTCATCAGTTTAGGATTCAGATTGCCTTGCACACAGCGGCGAGGTCCGGCGGCTAAGGCCACTTCAGGCAAGGATTGTGTCCAATCCACAGAGAAAACTTGAGCAGAAGTGGATAGAAAGTGCCTCCAGACACTGCCTTTGGAATAAACGATCATAGGACGTTCCGTTCCCAAACCAGCAAGGATCTTTGCGATATATTTCCCGGAAGTGTTCCAGTAATCTGCTTCAGGGATAAGCGGTGAAAGACTGTCAAAGATCTGAGCTGAATCAATACCGGTATTCCATTGCATCAGAAGGTATTCTGATACTTTTTCAGC
>JAEENR010000004.1 GCA_016283885.1 Verrucomicrobiota bacterium | reverse complement strand
AAAGTCCCCAGGCATTCGGCAGTTTCTGCCCTACCGAATGTGTTTTGTCGCCACTGTTGTATTTATACCAACCCACTTCATCCATTTCAGGGCATTCATTTTTATTTGACAGATTTTTTCCACTGTTCAGGGCTGTGGTCGTCCCGGCACGACAGGCATATTCCCATTGCGCTTCAGTCGGCAGAGTATATTCATACCCTTCCGGCAGTCGGCCCGCCGCTCTCTCGATCTCGGTCAGTTTCACGCAAAACGCCCTTGCCTCGTACCAGGACACATCTTCCACCGGCAGATCGGCTCCAATGAATTCAGAAGGATTGCTGCCTGTCACGGCTTCATACTGTGCCTGGGTGACTTCATACTTACCCAGCCAATAACCCTGGTTCAGAGTCACTTCATGCTGTGTTTCATTACTGTTTCTGCCCAGTTCATCTTTAGGACTGCCCATGATGAACGTGCCCGGTTCGATCCAGATCATGTCCAAATTGACCGTATCCGACAGCGGGATGGTCATATTTTTGGTAGGGGCCAGAGCCACGCGGAAGCCGCTAATGCCGATGGCGATGCTGAAGGCGCCTTTGCCACGGTACGCCGACCGGCAACCAGACGCATTGCGGTACCAGTTGCCGCCGCGATACACGCGGCGCGGGCCCGTAGCAGAACCCGTAGGATCCGTTACGGATGATGCCGGATAATCT
This sequence comes from Verrucomicrobiota bacterium, assembly GCA_016283885.1. Classification (GTDB taxonomy): domain Bacteria; phylum Verrucomicrobiota; class Verrucomicrobiia; order Limisphaerales; family UBA1412; genus UBA1412. Next base: position 10,933 of record JAEENR010000004.1, on the reverse strand, counting down.
CCATACCAGTCCAGACACCATTCTTCCACATTCCCGTGCATGTCATAGAGTCCCCAGGCGTTCGGTTTCTTTTGGCCTACAGGATGAGTCATTTTATCGCTGTTGTAGTTATACCAGCCCACTTCATCCATTTCGGAACATTTTTTCGCATCTGACAAATTCTTCCCGCTGTTCAGAGCTGTGGTAGTCCCGGCACGGCAGGCGTATTCCCATTGCGCCTCTGTCGGCAGTGTGTATTCATACCCCTCCGGCAGTCTTCCGGCCGCTCTTTCGATGGCTGTCAGCCTGGCACAGAAATCCTTCGCGTCATCCCAGCTGACCTCCTCCACCGGCAAATCGGCTCCTTTGAAGTGGGAAGGATTCGTTCCCATGACCGCTTCATACTGCGCCTGAGTCACTTCATACTTACCCAGCCAGTAGCCTTTGCTCAAGGTGACCTGGTGCTGGGTCTCGTCATTATTTCTGCCGGATTCATCCTTTGGTGTACCCATCACAAAAGTTCCGGGCTCGATCCAGATCAAATCCAACTTGACCTTGCCCGGCAGAGACAAGTCATAATCTTTGCCTGACTCACACTTTGCAACCGTCTCCGTCTGCGCGCTGCAGCAGACGGTTATTGAAAAAAACATGGCTAATGAGCCGACACCGACCCACTTAAAGAGTCTTTTACTTGTTTTATTCATATCTATTCTGCTCCCTTTTTCAGACGGATGTTTTATGAGACGAGTGATCGCCCGTCTCATAAAGCATTTCTAACCCATCCACTTATTAGGCAGGAACGGAGTATCAGTCCGGCGGAGATGATCTTCAATGATCTTGAGGACTTCTTTCGGATCATCGGTCGCATGGAACAACTTCGTGTCATCCTCTGAAATATACTTCTCCGCCAGCATGTTGTCTCTGACCCAATCCTTGAATCCGACCCAAAACTTCTTTCCAAAGAAGATGAGCGGCACCAGCGGGATGCGGTGAGTCTGCACCAGGGTCAAGACTTCCCCCATTTCATCCAGCGTTCCAAAACCGCCGGGCATGAATATGAAAGCACAGCTGTACTTCACAAAACAGGTCTTGCGGGCAAAGAAATAATGGAATGGAACCGGATAGTTCACATACGGATTGGTTTTCTGCTCAAAGGGCAAAGAGATGTTAAGCCCCACCGATTTGCCGCCACCTTCAAGCGCGCCGCGATTGGCCGCTTCCATGATGCCGGGGCCGCCGCCGGTGATGACCGCGAAACCGTTCTTGGCCAACAACGCACCGACTTTTTGAGCGGCTTTATAAGCCGGATGTTTAGCCGGTGTGCGTGCCGAGCCGAAGATGGTCACCGCCTTTCCCAGCGGTGCCAGTGTTTCAAAGGCATCCACATAATCCGACATGATGCGAAGGATCCTCCAGGAATCCTCTTGATATTGATTTCTTCCTTCTTCACTCATAATTTTTCTTTTTTTAGGATTTTATCTTTTTCCGTTCAAAATCTCATTGGCTAAAGCATCCGCTCCATAAACTTTGTTCAGAGCTTCGATAATGAACTGACAGTTGATGGAAGTGGAGCGAGCCTGTACATCAGTATAAACATACTCGCCGACCAGTGACTGGATGTTACCATCGAAGACGATACCGACAAATTCACCGGCACGGTTCACTACCGGACTGCCGGAGTTGCCGCCGATGATGTCCGCCGTGGAAACAAAGTTGCACGGAGTGGACAGATCCAGTTCTTTGCGCGGTTTTTTCCAAGAATCCGGCAAATCAAAATCGCCTTCATAATCATGATCCTTGGCGTGCGCATACATACCTTTCAGATCCGTCTGGAAAGGAATCGCTTGTCCCGCTTCTTCATAGCCTTTCACCTGACCATAAGAAAGACGCAGGGTGAACGTGGCATCCGGATAAGAATGCTCTTTCATCAGAGCAAAACGCGCCTTGGCGATCTTATCATGGGCCTGTTTGGTCAGTTCGGATTGTTCCTCGCGGACTTTACGAAGTTGACGTGCCGCACCATCCACCACGCGAGCCACTTCGATCATTGGATCGTTCAGCTTTTGGATCTCAACCGGGCTCATAGCATAGATGGCCTTGCGCCGTTCAGCGGTCTTGATCTGGGTCCCTTTCACTAACTCAAAAGCACGTGCCTCCGGAGACTTACCGGCTAACACCCGCTGCACCAGCGGATTATTGTATCCCATCTGTTCTATGGCGAACTTCAGAGAATCCGTCAGACGCAGGATCTCAAAATCCTCATAAATAGGAGCTTCTGAGAAAAGTCTCAACTCCAGAGAGACTTTGTTGGAATCACGGAATTCGCGCAGACGCTCTCCGCTGGGTTTTGATTTCTCATCCGCATTGCGGAGCAGTGTCCTGGCAAAACCAAAGTAAGATGAATTGAAGGCCTGTGCCCCCTCCCATATACGGTAAGGCAGGTAACTCTCTGCCGCATCTTTTTCTATCTGAGCGATTTGATCAAATGCCTTCAGAGTATCCTTATACTCACTGGAAGCCGCGATCGCTTCTTTCAAAGCTTTTTCCTCAGCCTCTTTCTTGGCAATCAGACTCGGATCCAGCAGGCCAGTGAAGTGTCCTCCAAATGCCTTGCGCGCGTTCTGGATACCCAAAATGGACTGTTTGGCGCGGCGTGAATTTTCCTTGCTGCGCGCGGCCCATACAGAGTAAAGCACCTCTAAGCGGTTCAAACGCTGCAGTGTGTGCGGTAAAACCACATCCCGGTCTGATTTCAATTCATCCATTGTGATCAGACGGGATGTCGAACCCGGATTTCCGGACATAAAAATCAGATCGTTCTCTGAAACGCCCTTCATGTTCCAGGTCAGATAATGGTCTATCTTGGCCGGCTTATCATTCTCATATACACGGAATATGCTGATATCCAAATCATAACGAGGATATTCAAAATTGTCGGTATCACCGCCGAAAGAGGCGATCAGGGATTCCGGCGCAAATACTAGACGGACATCAGTATAACGTTTGTAGCGGTAAAGGGAGTATTTGCCCCCCTGAAACAGGGTAACAACATCACTGCGCAGACCTGTTTTTTCCAGGGATTCGGCCTCGATCTTCGCCATGACCTCACGGCGGGCCTTGACAGCTTCTTCCGAGGACATTCCCGAACGGATGACAGCATTGACCTGATCGGTCACGTCTTCAATACTCATCAGCACGTTCAATTCCAGATCGTGACAACGCAGTTCCTCAGCCAAAGTGGAAGCGTAAAAACCGTTTGCGAAAATGTTATTCTCTTCTGTTGAAAGCTTTTCCAAAGCTCCTGCGCCAACATGGTGGTTGGAAATGACCAGACCGTCCGCCGAAACAAAGGAACCTGAACCGCCGTTATTGAAACGCACAGAAGCTTTTTGCAGATGTTCCAGCCATTCAGCACTGGGACTGTAGTTATATTTTGCCTTTAATATTTCCAGCGGGGGATCATCATACAGCCACATTCCCTCATCTGAATAAACTTGATCCATACTCAATGTTAATGCCGCAGCCGCTATTGCCGCCGCTAAAATGTTTTTCTTAGAACTCATAATGTAAATCCATGAGCGTGCCGGTGATCGGCTTCGCTGCTAACCTAATCGGATGGATTGTAATCCTATCCGTTCACAATGTAAACGCTCATTTTCAGATTCCACCGAAACCCGTTTTGCGGTATAATTCGGACGTGAGTTGGATTAGTAAACTATGTGTGGCGGCTCTGATCACCGGAGCCTGTAATATCGTCTGTGCAGAACAAGCCGCGGAATTCTCTTTGAATGAACTGGAAAAACAGTTCGTAGAACCACCGGCCAAGACTAAAATCTTGAAAATCATCCACAACTGGCCGGATAACTTTGAACAGCAGGACGGCATCCGAGAGGATCTCCTGCACCATAAAGGTTTCGGAGGCATCGTCAGCAATGTCCATTTCGACCAGTATATGGAAAGCGATGTCCATTGGAACGCGTTCTACCGGGCTATTACCGAAGCCAAAAAGGAAGGTGCTAATCTCTGGCTTTATGACGAAAAAGGATACCCCTCCGGCAACGCGGGCGGACTGGTCCTGCGCAAAAATCCGGAATGGGAAGCCGAAGGACTGCTCACCTATAACCGCTACTATGACAAGGATCAGGTCGTGGAATTCGATGTTCCTCCCGGCAAGGTCTTGTACGCTCTGGCTATCCCCCTGAAAGATGATCTGCCCGATATGGATCACACCATCAATCTGACCGCGGCCATCCAGGACGGCAAATTCAAAGCCTTTATCCGGGCCGGATATACCGTCACCGTTATCACACGCAATACACTTTATGAAGGGACTCACGCGGAGGCAAATCTGTACCAGCACACCCCCTACATCAATCTGATCAATAAAGATGCTACTTACGAATTCGCGCGGGTAACTTATGAAAACTACGCCCAGCGGTTCGGAGACGATCTGGGCAAGTACTTTGAATCTACATTCACGGATGAACCTTCCCTGATGAGCGTGTTCCTGCGCACGATGCCTTATGCCTGCCTGCCCTGGTCGGACGATCTGGTCAGAGAATTCAAGACACGCTGCGGCTATGACATCACACCGCTGGTTCCCCTGCTGACTCTGGACAGCAACGGCCAGGGCAAGATCGCCAAGGTAAAATACGATTTCTGGAAAACCGTAGGCGATCTGGTGGCTGAATACTACTTTGGACAGATACAGGATTTCTGCGCGAAGTATCATGTTCCCTCCGGCGGACATCTGATTTCCGAAGAATCTATGGCCACACATATTCCATTCTACGGCAATTTCTTTGCCTGCATCCGCCGTCTGGATTCTCCCAGCATGGACTGTCTGACCAGTATCCCGCCCGAAGTCCCCTGGTATGTGGCAAGACTGCTCTCCAGCGCGGCCGAATTGAATGACAAACGTCTGGTCATGAGCGAGACTTCTGATCACGGTCAGGTGTACCGTCCCGCGGGCGATACCCGTCCCCGGATCACTGTCACAGCAGATGAGATACGCGGAACTTTGGGTCGCCAGATCGTAGGTGGTGTTACCCGTTTCACCAGTTATTATTCCTGGAAGGATCTGACCGATCAGCAAATACAAGAGCTGAACAACTGGACCGGCCGCAGCATCCTGATGACCGAAGGCGGCAATCAGGTGACGGACACCGCCGTCCTCTATCCGGTAGAAAGCTGCTGGCCCCGCTATATCCCTTCACGCACCTGGGCAAACGACTCCGCAGATGTGCTGGCCATCAGCGGCTGCTATGCCACGGTCTCTGAATCGCTCTGGCGTTCCAGCCGCGATTTCACGATCATCGACAGCCATGCCATCACGGAAGCATCCGTAAGTGACATGGGATTGGAACATCCTTGCGGTGTCAGCTGGCGAGCCGTCATTCTGCCTTCGGTGGATACCCTGCCTCTGGAAACCTGGAAACAACTGGAACGATTCGTCCAAAAAGGCGGCATCCTGATCGCTTCCGGCACTCTGCCTCTGAATTCCGAAACCGATTTCCCCAGCAGTGAAGTCAAAGAGATATCCAAACGGCTCTTCGGTGCTGAACCGGCTCCGCTCAAGCCGATACACAACGAAGCCGGCGGCATCGCTCTTTTCCTGCCGATGGGCATGGAGAGCATGAACGCTTATATCCTAAATGAACTGCTGGAGCGCGACTTTGCCACCGGCAGCAAAGATTCTCCGCTGAGAGTCACGCACCGCTCCTTCCCTGATCGTGAGGTGTACTACATTTTCAACGATTCCAAGGAACCCTGCAAAGAGACAGTCCGCTTTGCCGCAGAAGGTCATCCCAGAATGTGGGATCCCAATACAGGCAAAGTCACCGCTCTGGAAGAAAGCGAGACTTATTCTGTCAGTCTGAACGGATGGAATGCCGTGGCCTTCACTTTCGACAAGCAGAAAGAACGCAAACAAACCGGTGACATCCGCTCTTTCCCCGCTTATGAGAAGACCGTTCTGAAGCTGAACGATCCCGGCAAAGGTGCCGGTGAGTTTGTTCGCGCCTCTGTGGAAAAGGTTGAAAACGATTCTGCCTGGAACGCTAAAGCTACTCTGACCAAAGGAAACGTTGACACTTTCCTGTTCCTCTGCTTTGGACAAAAACTGGACTTGAGCGGCATGGAGCTTATCACTCTGGACATCAAAGTCCCGCCGTCTCAGCGGACTTCCACTCAGCTGCTGGCCATTCTGATAGACTCCGACGGCGGTGAGTATCTGGCTCAGAGCGGCTACAGTCTAACCTCCCGCGGTCAGAGCGATTACCGCCATGTTTACATCCCCCGAAACCAGTTCAACCTGGCCGGATGGTCCTCCGATCCGAACGGACAACTGGATCTGGACAAGATCAAAGAGATCCGCATCGGCTGGGGCGGCTACTATGGCGTTGAGGGTGAGAATGTAGAGTTCACTCTGAAGAATATCAGTGTTCTGAAGTAACCGTCTCGGATGACAGCATGACTTCTCTGGAAGCACATATCGTTCTGAATATGATCGACGGAGTCGGCCCGGCGACCTACGCCAAGCTGTGCGCGTCGCTGGGCGATGCCGTCAATATCTTTTCGGCGACAGAGAGTCAGCTGTCCAACATCACCGGCATCACTGCTGAGACTGCGTCTGCTATCCTGAACTGGGAAAAGACCGTAGATCTGAACGCGGAGATACGCCGGATCCAAAATACCGGCTGCCATGTCATCCTGAAAGAGGATGAAGAATATCCTAAGCTCCTGAAGCAGATCTATAATCCGCCTTTTCTGCTATATGTCCGGGGACAAATACTTCCACAGGATCATAACTCCATTGCCATTGTCGGCTCCCGTCTGACGACTCTTTACGGAATTGAGACTGCCCAAAAATTCGCCCAACAACTGGCTTACGCGGGGATCACGGTCGTCAGTGGCGGTGCGCGCGGCATTGATACCGCGGCACACAAAGGAGCATTGAACTCCAAAGGCAGAACGATTTCCGTATTAGGCAACGGTATCAACGTAGTCTATCCGGCTGAAAATGTTAAACTTTTTGAGGAAATATCCCAAAACGGCGCGGTGATCTCGCAATTTCCCATGAGTTATTCAGGGAATCGCAATACCTATTCCATCCGCAACCGGATCGTTGCCGGAATGACATTGGGCACCCTGGTCGTGGAAGCCAATCAGACCAGCGGCGCACTCATCACGGCAGGATTAGCCGCGGAAATGAATCGTCAAGTCTTTGCCATTCCCGGCAGGATAGATTCTCCCCGCAGCAGCGGATGCAACCGTCTGATCAAAGAAGGCGCCAAGCTCTGCGATGACATCCAGGACATCCTGAGCGAATTTGAATACCTGGCCGGTTTCCATTCTGCCCACGCTCCGCAGCAACCGTCACCTCTCCGGGATGAAAAACTCCCTGTGCAGGATGAGATTCCTTTCACCCTGCCCACGACCGCTACAGTACCTCTCAATATCAAACTGACACCCCAGGAGACTACCGTCCTTGACGCTGTCACCTTTGAGGAACAGCATATAGACGTGCTTATACAAAAAACATCCCTTCCCACTCATGTCGTGCTGAGCGCTCTCTGCGGTCTGGAACTCAAAAAACAAGTCCAGCAGTTGCCCGGCAAACTCTACCGCCGAAGAAAGTGATCCTTGCCTTCGATATGCCCTATCAGCCTCCATTCACTCTGACAGCAAAAACGGTCTCCCTGATCGCCGAGATCTCCGCGCTCATTGAACATTATTCCCTGCAAAAAGAAAACAGACAAACACTGAAACTGCGCAAGGCGAATCAAATCAAAACCATCCATTCCTCGCTGGCTATCGAGGGCAACACTCTGTCAGAGGGACAAGTGACCGACATCCTCAACGGCAAAAAGGTCATTGCCCCACTCCGGGAGATACAAGAAGTCAAAAACGCCATTGCCGCCTATGAGTTGTTCCCTAAACTCGATCCTTTTTCAATGGACGATCTGCTGATGGCTCACCGGGTCATGATGTCCGCTCTCTGCGACAGCCCCGGACGATTCAGAACCGGCGGAGTGGGTGTCTTTGACAGCAAACAGATCATCCATATCGCGCCCCCCGCAGATCGCGTTCCGCCCCTCATTGCCGATCTCTTTGACTGGCTGAAAAAGTCGGAAGATCACCTTCTGATCCGCAGTTGTGTTTTCCATTATGAATTTGAATTCATCCATCCTTTCGCGGATGGAAATGGAAGAATGGGAAGGCTTTGGCAGTCGCTGATCCTCTCCAGACTCCATCCTGTATTCCGTCATCTGCCTGTGGAAACGATGGTGCATGAACAGCAGAAGAAGTACTATGAAGCCATCCGCAAAAGCACAAAAAACGCTGAATCCAGTGTGTTCATCCAGTTCATGCTGGGTGAAATCGCGCGAACATTGAAACAGCATATTTCCTCGCAAAATGGCGGAGTAATTGGCGGTGTAAATGGCGGAGTAAACTTCGTTTTAGAATATATCCGGAAACATCCCGGCTGCCGGAGCAACGCGATCGCCGCGGCTTTGAATATCCCCCCGCGTACTGTGGAACGTTATCTGAAACTGTTGAAAATCAATGATATCGAATTCAGAGGCGCACCGCGCAACGGTGGTTATTATCTCAAAGAAAACTAAAAATTGCTAAATCAATACTCTGTTTCTATAGGCCGAAATCTAAGGCCATCATGAGGTTGTTTGAATAATACTTTTCTCACTACATTATCAATAACAAGTATATTAGCACAGATATCATCCTTTATCCGAAATATATGGGCATTTTCTGGTATATTTTTTTCAATAAGAATAGGATCAAGTATAAATCCTCTTTTTAATGCTCGTGACCTGCTGGATACAATACTTCTGTCAAATGTTTTTAACGCATTGATCACATAGAAATCATCTCTTATCACTTTCTCTCCTTTTTGATCATAAAGTGGTATAGGTACTAGTTCTACATCATCCGATTCAATAACATCCATCAAGGCTTTCGCCAAACGCCTAGAGATAATTCTCCACGTATAACATGTTACTACAGCATCAAAATCCATATTTTTAAGCATCTTCATATCTATCTGCAATTTCAACTCTTTAGGAAGATGCCCTATTTTGATTCCTTGACTAAAACAAAGTGGAGAAAAGCCATCTGGTTCTTTATAACGATCTACGAAGGCTGCAAGACCTTTAGTCGCAGCATCCATATTCACCATCACTGCATAAAATTTTCTTATTGTATTTTTTTTCATATTTACCTTTGAAACTCTACAGGATAAATGTTTTTTTTGTGATGTCGCAGCATCCATATTCACCATCACTGCATAAAATTTTCTTATTGAATCTTTTTTCATATTTACCTTTGGAAATCTACGGATAAACGTTTTTTTTGTGATAAAGAAGTACACTTCCATCTGTAAACCCTTCACGGATTTCTTTGCAAACTCGCAGATAGTTGGCGTTTCTTTGTCTCACAGTATTTCTTTTTGGTTACTCAGCCATTGATCCGTGCCCATTAATATTCGCCTACAAGAAGCCAAAAGATACTATTAATCAACGCAATTATAAGCTCTAACAATAAAAAACATAATCCAGGAAGCATGAAGAGTGTCATTGCTGATACCAACAGGATACCCAACACTATTACAAAAGACACAATTATCACAGTTGTTGTCTTGGGTGACTGTTCTCCAGGTAAATTTTGAGCTGTATTCTGTTTTTCTTTTGCAATATAAACTTCACACCTCCAAACAGTCAGAGCAGAAAAACTCGCCAGCAAAATAGCGGCTATCAACTTGATAAAATTATCTGAATTATTTGTAGTTAAAGTTCTTAAAAAAGTTTCTGAAATTAAATGATCTATTGCACATAAAATCCTAACAGATTGTTCGGGAGAAAAAACAACTCCCATTATGCAAAGAAATAGACTCCCTAAACCGGCTATACATAATGTGCTTTCTCCTAAAAAGAGACAATAGGATAAAAATGAGCGAGTCCTGTATTTCAACGAAGAAATCCATGCACTTTTTTTTCTTACGTGTTCAGGAACAAAGCTCCCATACAGAGAAATGACAAAACCTGCCATCATTCCTAAAACAAGACCAGGAAGGTACGGGAAGAACAATAATATGTACCATACGGTATCTGTTTTTAAATTGTATCTTTCACTTATTAAAAAGGTTAGTGTGCCGAATGGCCAAAGAGATATCTCAAACGCTATTTTATGAAAAAGCAGGCAAATAAGTATAAAAACTCCATACCACACTGCTCCCGTGAAGCCACCCAAAAGCGTTGTCTTAATGATAAACTTCAAACTTTCATTATTTCTTATGAGAACGCAGACGGTCCAGGACGTAGCGTAATTCCTCGGCTTCCTTGGGCATTCCCATTATGAATTCCTTATTCCGCAAAAGGGCGTTGACCGCGCGGGTCAGGCTTATGATCAAATCATTCAGGTCAAATTCGCATTCGCGGGAGACCTCATTGCCGTTCAAAGTCGTCTGCCCCAGATAAGCCTTACAGACGTTGTTATCTTCGTGGACCAGATGGATATAGTAATGTTCATCCACAAAACGGAGCTTGACCGCTTTGGCACCCCAGGCAAAGTTGACCAGCTCATTCGTCCACCAACCCAGCAGAACACTGACAAAATCATTGTAATCATAATCAGGGAAAGCGCCCTCATCATCCTCCACATAGATGATCCCGGTGGGCAGAGGATAGTAGTTTCCCTCCACCATCACGCTTTCCGGATCCATGTAAACTTCCAGACTCATTTCAACAACTCCCTGTCCTTATTGCTTTTCATAAACAACGGTGATCGTGTGTCCCGCGAAGAAGCGGTGCAGTTTCACCGCGCGGAAGCAGACTTTCAGGAGATCCGCCGCGCGATGCGACAGATCCCGGTGAGCCGGCACGGACTGCTGCGCCACCGGGGCAAAGTTCACTTTCACATTCCGGTTCGAGGGCGA
>JAEENR010000029.1 GCA_016283885.1 Verrucomicrobiota bacterium | reverse complement strand
CAAAAGATTTTGTCTGTTTGTTCTTTCCTCAGAATTATGTTCGTATAGATGCAGACACTTTTGATATTTTAAACAATGAAGGAAAACCAGTTCTAAAATGTACAATACAGAGAAATGAAAAAGGGTTCATTACAGAATATGAGCTCATGGCTATCAATCTTAATACACCTTCAGAAGGAGTCGACCAAGTACTTGTAGGACAAAAATTTGAATTTTCCTATCAAGATAAATTGAGTATTCCCTTCTTTCCATCAGAAGTTTGTCGTTATTTCATTTATCAAAATACAAGAGCTTCAAAAGAAATTACACAAAAAGAGATTTCTACTTATCAATATGTACACGTGAACCTGAATCCTGAATTTCAAAAATCTGACTTTGAATTACAACTTTCAAAAGATATGCCTTTGAAGCGTTTTTGGATCGTAGGAACAAATACGGTTTTCTTTAATAAAGATACCCAAATGCTTGACCGTGTTTTATATAATGAATCAGAAATTGAAGAATATGTAAGAGATGAATTGCTTAATGATATATCGAAAAAAGCTGAGGCTAATAAATATCAAGGACGTTACAATTTTTGGCGAGATCTGAAAAATATGATGTATCAATAAGGTTCGTGTTGTTCACACCTTATCTTCTCCTATTTGTATTTTTGTTTCTTGTGTCCATGCAGCCTTTTTTGTGCTATACTATAAACGCTGTTTGGATAAACCCAAAAACGCCATTAGGATTTTAATTTTGACAAAACATATTCAAAATAAATATGTTATGTAGAGACGCGAGATTCTCGCGTCTCCGAGACGAGCGAGTCGCTCGTCTCTACAGTAAGTAATTATTGTTAAAGATATTATATGTAATTTTTAAAGAGTTATGAATTTCTAACGGCGATTTTGAGATAATGACTGTTGTCTATTTATGAACACACAAAATATTTTGAAAGTAGCGGGCAGATGTGTGATGGGGATTCTCCCATTTTTTGCCTATGGTTCAGTGGCTTCGGCCGAGGATATCTGTGAGGTGGGGACTCCTGCGTTTGCGGCTTCCTCTGATTATGAAGTGCAGGAACCAGCCGTTCCCCAGGTGGTTGCCGCGGCTGGCTTGTATGATCACGGGGATCCGACGATCTATGAGCAGTATATGCTGGAACTGGTCAATTTTGCCCGTGCCACTCCGGAAGCGGAGGCCGCGCGTCTGGGTATCGATCTGAATTACGGACTGGACGCGGGAACTTTGGACGGTACCGACAAGCAGCCTCTGGCGTTCCATCCGCTGCTGTTTGTATCCGCACGCGCCCATTCCGATTGGATGCTGGAAACCGATATATTTGACCATACCGGGATCAATGGCTCCACTCCCACAGAACGAATGATCGCTGCCGGTTATGAGTTTGTTGCTCCCTGGAGCAGCGGCGAGAATATTTCCTGGAACGGCACGACCAGTAAACTCAATCCCGTCACTGCTACTAAGAATATGCACGAGGGACTTTTCAAGAGTCCGGGACATCGGAAAAACCTGATGAACGGCAAGTACGCGGAGGTCGGCATTGGACTGCGGCAGGGACAATATACCGATGGTAAGACATATAACGCGCTGATGGGGACACAGAATTTCGCTCTCAGCAAAGCTTCTTACAATCCGTTTGTGGTGGGTGTCGTTTTCAATGACGCGAACAAGAACTATTTTTACGATCCCGGTGAGGGTATTGCCGGTGTCAAGGTAACTGTTTCCGGCAGCGGTTATTATGCCATTACTTCGGAGTCCGGCGGTTACGCGGTTCCTTATACAGCCGGAGGGAATATAGTCGTTACTTTTGAACCGACGGCAGACGCTCCCAAAATCAAAACCGCTTCTTTTACAAGGACAACAGAAAGTGGAAAAAACGTCCATGTCAATTATCTGGTCAACAGACCTGTCAGTGAGCCTCCTGTTATCCTGACACAGCCGACCGGACTTGTCCTGAACTGGGGAGATAAAGCTTCCCTGTTTGTGGAAGCCTACAGCATGGATGATGTGAGCTACCAATGGATGAAAAATAATACACCGATCCCCGGCGCTACCAAGAACACCTACATTATAAACAGCGCGACCGGTTTGGACGCGGGCAACTACAGTGTTGCCGTCAGCAACAGCTCCGGTACAGTCGTCTCCGGTACGGTCGCTGTCACAGTGCCGCTCCCGACATTCTATGTGCGGGCGGATAATCAGCAGCGCTATGTGTTGGAACAAAATCCGGTCTTTACCTATACCATCACAAGAGAGTCCGGCGAGACGGTCATTCTGGACGGAGCTCCGTTTCTGACCACGACAGCAGTCCAAAACAGTCCTGCCGGGACTTATCCCATCCTGATCAGCCAGGGGACCTTACCGGGCACCTATCAATATGTTTTCATTCCCGGTGTTTTGACCGTGCTGAATATGCCGGAAGTGACTTTCTACAGTCACGGTGATCCTTCTCCCATGGAGCAATATCAGCTGGAACTGATCAACAGGGCTCGCGCGAATCCCGCGGCGGAAGCCGCTCGTCTGGGGATCGACCTGAACAAAGATCTGGATCCGGGTACGATAGATGCTGCCCCCAAACCGCCGTATGCTTTCAACGCATCTTTGCTGAACTCCTCGGAAAGACAAAGCAAATGGCTGTTGCAGAATAATCAATGGACTTTATACGGTGAAGGTGGCTCCACTCCTGAAGACCGGATGATAGCGGCAGGATACGTTTTCAAGGGATGGCAAGGATGTACAGAAAGCATCGTAGCCAATTATACCACCTTGAGTGTAGATTCGATCTACAGAACACTGTTCAACAGCGGCAGTCAGCGTCTCAACATGATGGATGTTGATTTTACAGAAACGGGTATCGGGTTAGAGCAGGGGCTTTATAGCTACTTCCAACCCAACACGATGACACTGATGATGACCCAGGACTTCGCATTGAGCGCGGCTTCTCTGGCCCCTTATCTGGTGGGTGTCGTTTATTCGGATCTCAATAGAAACGGAGTCTATGACATCGGGGAAGGCATTCCCGGCGTGAAGGTGACACTGGAAAATGGACAGTATTATACAGTTACTTCCACTTCAGGTGGTTATGCTCTACCTTATTCCAAGAATTCCTTGGCGAACAAACTGACCTTTGCCAGCGCGGAATTTATTGTGCCTCAAGTCGTAGCAGTGAATTTGACCGGATCGAACGTCAAAGCAGATCTGCGCCTGAATCCGCCGGAACCGCAGAAAGCGGAACTGGCCGGAAAATTCTCCAATGGCATACTGAGCCTGACCTTCACAGGCAGACTGCAGGTCAGCACAGATATGAAAAATTGGATCAATCTGAACGTGGAAAGTCCTTACAACACTATTCCTTCTATTGGAGGCAAGGCATTCTATCGCTCCGTCATTGAGTAAAAACTTTACTCTATAAGGGGAAAAGTATATTCTAATGACCCGCAGCGTGTCTCTGACAAGTTGCGGGTCTTACTATTCAGGTGATCAACGAGAATCGGAAAATGCGAAAACTCTGTCGTTCCAATTTTGGGATCATTGCCAAAATTGAGAACAATGGAGCGGTGTTGGCTGTTTCGTTGACCGTGGAAGAGAGATTCAGGAGGAACGCTCTGCATAAGAGCTGGATATTCCCCGGAGGAAGCCAGAATCCCGGTGAGACCGACAAAATGAATCTTGTCCGTGAGCTGGGCGAGGAGATATCCAAAGAGCAAAAAGTGCTGGAGATCCCTCATGAAGACATCAGTTTCATTCTGGAACTGAAAAAACCCGGTGACTTTGGCGGAAGACTGACACAGAATTTCTGGTACATCCCGATGAGCGAAGCGATCATCCTTCGCGGTGAAGAACAATCAGATCTGCTGGAACCCGATGGAGCCCGTTTGGGGCAGCCGATATTGGTGGATATAGCCGATATCATTGTCAAAAGAGATTTAAAACTGGCGCATCTGGCCGCGGCTGTCGTCTTTATGGGACGGCTTTTGAATTCCGAAACGGCGCGGCGCTACTATAAAGTGGAATCGGAAGTTTCCGCGGCGATCCGGAGCAGATACGGAGAACTGGTCGAACCTTACCTGAGAAAGACCTATTTCTTCCTGGAACGGCTGCGCAAATGCAGAGATCACAAGGAATATACTCAGGTCCTTTATTCCTACTGCAAAGTGCTCGGTGATGTGCGCAAAAAAGATTCCTGATCCCCCGTTCCGTTCTGGGTGTGCAGAAGAAGGTAAAATACCTGTAAAAGGTAGAGTAAAATCATTTTTTTGAAAGAACACATTAGACAGTTGAAGGAGCTGCTGCCTGCCTGTATGCTCCAGGACCAGGTGCGTCTGGGACTACAGTTGAAACGGCTGCTGTCGCCTCAGCCCGGCCAGAGAAACCCGCGTCCGGGACTTTTAGACCGCTTTGTCGCCAAGGCGGAACGCTCTGTCGAATTGCGTCAATGGCGTTCTTTGAATGTTCCCAAACTGATCTATCCCTCTTTGCCTGTATCCGACCGCAAAGATGAGATCGTGGAGGCTATCCGTAAAAATCAGGTGCTGGTCATTGCGGGCGAGACCGGTTCCGGCAAGACGACTCAGCTCCCCAAAATGTGTCTGGAAGCCGGTCTGGGAGTTCGGGCGCAGATCGGATGCACTCAGCCGCGCCGTGTAGCGGCCATGTCACTGTCCAAACGCCTGTCCGAAGAGCTGAACGTGGACTGGGGGCGTGAAGTCGGCTGCAAGATCCGTTTTGCAGATCACTGCCGTCCGGAAACCTACATCAAAATGATGACCGACGGCATCCTGCTGGCGGAGATACAAACCGATCCTTTCCTTTGCGAGTATGACGCGATCCTGGTGGATGAGGCTCATGAACGCTCGCTCAACATTGATTTCCTTCTGGGCTATCTCAAGCAGCTGACCCAGAAACGGGATGACATCAAGATCATTATTACTTCGGCCACGATAGATACGGAGGCGTTTTCCGCCGCGTTCAATAACGCGCCCGTGCTGGAAGTCTCCGGCCGGACTTACCCGGTGGAAGTCATCTATCGGGAGGAGGATGTTGTTTCAAAAGATGGAGAGGAAGAAGAGGGGGACGAGACTTTTATCGAGACCGCGGTCAACACTGTAGAAGGGATCATCAAAGAAACCTATCAGGGCGATATCCTGGTTTTTATGCCCAGTGAAAGGGACATCCGCGACACGACCGCTATGCTGGAAGGCCGCCGCTGGAACGGTGTGGAAGTCCTGCCTCTCTTTGGCCGCCAGTCCTCCGCGGAGCAGCAGCGTGTTTTTTCCTATTCCAGCAAGCGCCGTGTGGTGGTCGCGACCAATATCGCCGAAACATCTCTGACGATCCCCAATATCCACTATGTGGTGGATACCGGTCTGGCCAGGATCAGCCGCTACAATTCACGTACCCGGACCAAACGGCTGCCCATTGAATTCATCTCCCAGAGCAGTGCCAATCAGCGCAAAGGCCGCTGCGGCCGTGTGGCCAATGGGACTTGCTACCGCCTTTACTCCGAAAAAGATTTCAACGAGCTCCAGCCCTATACCCAGCCGGAGATCCAGCGCGCGAACCTGGCGGAAGTCATTTTGAGGATGAAAGCGTTCCGTTTGGGTGAGATCGAGACTTTTCCTTTTCTCAATCCTCCTTCTTCGCAGGCCATCCATGCCGGATACTCTCTGCTGCAGGAGCTGGGTGCGCTGGATGAAGAGCGCAAACTGACCCGTATGGGAATGGAACTGGCCCGCATGGCCGTGGATCCCTCGCTGGGACGCATGATCCTGCAGGCCAGAGAAGAAGGTGTCCTGGAGGAAGTGATCATCATCGCATCCGGCTTGAGCATACAGGATCCGCGGGAACGTCCGACCGAACAGCGGGCTCAGGCCGAGACCGCTCACAAGGAATTTGAAGATCCGGAATCCGATTTCATCACCCTGCTCAACCTTTGGAAGGCCTGGCGCAAGGCATGGGCTGAGCTTCGCACTGAAAATCAGGTGCGCAAATTCTGCCGCGCTCATTTTGTTTCATTTGTCAGGATGCGCGAATGGGCCGATCTCTATGATCAGGTGAAGGATATCCTCTCTGAACTGGGCGGCGGCCCCGGAGTTTCCATTGACCGCAAAGTCCCTCAGAACTCTAATAAACGCCATCAAAACATTCAGATACTTAGCGGATTAAGTCAGGCTGTCCGGGTCGCGATCCATCGCTCTGTTCTGTCCGGTCTGCTGGGACACATTGCCCAGCGTCAGGAGCGGAATATGTATAAGGCTGTGGGTGACAGGGAAGTGATGCTGTTTCCCGGTTCCGGCTTGTTCAATAAGACCGCTTCCGCGCCGGGCCGTAAAAAAGCGCAGACTCCCGCTCCGGCGGAAAAAGCCGATCAGCCCGAATGGATCGTTGCCGGAGAGATCGTAGAGACTTCACGCTTGTTTATCCGCACTGTGGCCGGGATAGACATCAGCTGGGTGGAAGAGCTGGCACCGCATATCTGCAAGAAAACCTATCATGATGCCCACTGGGATGAGCGCAAGGAACGTGTGGTCGTTCTGGAAAAGGTAACGGCTCATGGTCTGGTGGTCAAAGAACGCTGGATAGACTACGGCAAGATCAAGCCCAAGGAAGCGACAGATCTCTTTATACGAATGGCGCTGGTGGAGCCGCTGGATGAAAGTCTGGAAGTGCTGCCCAGCCGGACAACGACCGGTTTCCGCAAGAATTTAAAATTCCTGGTCAATAACCAGAACATCTGTCACAAGCTGGAGCTGTGGCAGACCCACACCGGCGGCGCTCACGGAGTCGATATCCATGAGGCGATGCGTCTGTATTATGAAGCTCGCATTCAGGATGTTTCCTCCATTCACGATTTGAACCGTCTGCTCAAAGAACATTCCAGCGAGAAGGACTTTCTCTTTGTCACGGAGAAGGATCTTCTGGGTGAGAATTTCCATGGCTATGACGCTAAAGAATTTCCGGATAAAGTCAAACTGGGCGGCTACTCGGTGGAGGCCCGTTATGCCTACGCGCCCGGCAAGGAAGAAGACGGCGTGACTCTAAAGATCCCGCTGAATCTGCTGCCGATCGTGGATCGTAACGAAGTGGACTGGAGCATCCCCGGATTCCGCGCGGCAAGATGGGAGCAGCTGCTGGAATCACTGCCGCGGGCTTTGCGCCGTCGCCTGATGCCGCTGAGGGATCGCGCGGCTCGTCTGGCCGAAGTCATTCAAATGGATTCGGAAGAAGGACTTCAAAAAGCGCGTCTGTTCATCCTCAGAGAGTGGGATGTGGAGATACCGGAGCATGTCTGGGACGGTTTGAAGCTGCCGGATTATCTGACCCCGAAGATCGAGGTCGTGACCCGGACCAGCAGCAAGGTGTTCAGGGGAGTCGATTTGGAACAGCTCCAGTCCAAGATCAAAGAACACTCTGAAAAAGAAGATCAGAAAGACTGGCAGCGCGCGGCGGAGAAATGGGAAAAATACGGTTTGACCGACTGGATCTGGGACGAGATCCCGGACAGCATCGTCCTCAAAGAAGTGAAGGGCATCCCGCTGAGAGCGTTTCCGGGGCTGGATGTTGAGGACGGGGAAGTCAATCTGCGCCTCTTTCGGACTCCGGCCGACCGTGACAAAGTCCTGCGGCGCGGTGTCCAGGCTCTGGCCGAGAAGATGATGTCCAAAGAATTTGCCTGGGCGAGGCGGGATCTGCGCAAAATGGAACAGGCCCGGCTCTGTTACTCCACGTTCGGGTCGGTGGATGAGCTGGAAGAAAGTGCCTATATCAATTTGCGCAACTACGTTCTGAGTTTCGAGAGCGAACCGCGTCTGACCAAACATTATTTCGAGACTTATTTATGGGAATCTAAGCATAAATTACAGGAGACTTTGCCCGTTTTTACCGCACTGGTCAAGGAGATCCTGGAGCTGCGCCAGCAGATATTAGTTTATCCTAAACAATTTGTGTGGTTAAAAAAGGAATTAAATGTTCTGGTCTACAGCCGATTTTTAGCTTATATTCCTTTTGCGCGGCTGAAGCATCTGCCGCGGTACTTGAAGATGCTTATGATTCGCGCTGCCAGGGCTGCGGCTAATCCGGGCAAAGACCGGGAAAAATCGCAGAAAGTTGAGACCCGGCAAATTGAATTAGACGAATTATTGAAAAAGAAGAACCTTCCGCAGGAAGCGAAAACTCGCTTGTGGAACTTATTTTGGCTCATGCAGGAGTTTAAGGTATCCTGCTATGCCCAGGAGTTGGGGACCTCTGAGCCGGTTTCCCCAATGAAACTGGATAATGAAATAGCGGAAGTCAAAAAATTGTCAAAAATTGTGTAAGTCACATATATGACCAGATTTACAAAGGATGACATGGAGAGCGATGCTTTTGCTCAGAAATTAAATATGATGCTCTGGAGCAGGTGCAAAGCCGGAAAAATCACTCAATCTGAATATATGGCCCTTGTGGAAAACAGGGATGTGAATCTCAAAAGGATGATCGCTGAGAAGAACTTGACCCTGGATGAGGCGAAACAGGTAAGAAACCTCGTGATGAAATACCACTTGACCATGACAGTGGCCATCAATATCGCTAAAGAGAAAATAACTTTAGCCCAGGGCAGAAAAGCTTGTCAGCCCAAAGCCGCTAAAACCAAAGCGGTCAAGCCGGCGCAGAAAACAAAGAAAGCTCGTTCCGGAACTGCGAAGGAGATATCTTCTGATACTGCCGGATCCAATGGGCAGATGGTGTCTGCGGCCAAAAAAGGCAAAACAGCTCGTCCGCAGCCTTCTTTGCGCAAGGCGAAACCTTCTCAGGAGAAACCTCAAAAGGCCAAACAACCCGTGGCCCGGGAACCTCAAAAACAACGTCCTTCGCGGGATGTGACTCAGCAGAAGCGTGTGGAAAAAACTGCTCCCGGTGTAGTAAAGAATGTTCAGAAGAATCAAAAGACAAATCAACAGCCTCAGGGTGAGGGGTATTCTCAGAAACAACCCCATCACAACAAGGGACATCATGACCATCCGCGCCGGGAGGAGAAACAGGAACCCCGGCCTTATGAAGTCTATTATGATGACGGCATAGGCGCGCCCGCTTCGGGAATGCGTTTCTACGGTTCCAGCCGTGGGGATGCCGAGGCGGATCGTCAGTGGCGTGACTGGAGAGACGAGCGCAACGCCCAGATGCGCAGTCAGCAGACAAGCAATGCTTTGCCCCCGATCCCTCCGGGGCAGGACTGGTATCCCGGAATGGGATTCCGTCCGGCGGATGATCCTCCGGTCTCTTATACGCCTGCGGCTCCCGCGGAGAATAAGCCGGCACCCAGAGAACAGACCTCGCCGAGACCCGTTTCTCCGGAGCAGAACAATAACCGTCCTGATTTCCAAAAGAACCGGAACGAATTCCGCCGCAAGAACTGGCACGGTGACAGACGCAAAGCGCAGATGCCGCGCCGTGATATGGAGATCCGCAGAGAAGTCCGGGAGGCTGAAGCTCAGCACCAGAAACAGATGAACCCGGAGGCCGGGAATAAGAACCCGGCATCGGCTGTCTTTCGCGGCAATGCCCATCCTTCAATGGGGCGGCACAGCTTCAGTCATGTCCGCCGTTTTGTTCCCCGGAAAAAGACGGGGAAACGGCCGGAGGGCGCCTCGCAGTAGAGGAGAAGAAGTCATCCGGGAAATAAGTTAAAATTCAGAATGCTTGCAACATTCTGAATTTTAAGTAATAAGACAGGATTTAAGAAGATTTGCAGAAAAACAAGCTTTGACAAAAAGCATTTTTTTCTCCAGTTTGGGTGGAGAGTATGAGGTCTTGGAGGCTGTTCCAGACCTCAGAATGAAAAACTGAACGATTTATGGGTAAAACATTAGTCATAGCAGAGAAACCCTCAGTGGCGGGCGATATCGCCCGTGCGCTGGGTAAATTCGAGAAAAAAGAAGACTACTATGAGAATGAGAATTTTCTGATTTGTTCCGCGCTGGGACATCTGCTGGAATTATGCCTTCCGGAAGGAGTGGAACCTGCTCGCGGAAAGTGGTCTTTGACTAATTTACCGGTCATCCCCAAGGCGTTTGACCTGCGTCCCCAGACCAAGACTGAACCCCGCCTCAAGCTGCTGATGAAGCTCATGAAGCGCAAGGATGTGGAGTCTTTGATCAACGCGTGTGATGCCGGCCGCGAGGGAGAGCTTATTTTCAAATATATTACCCAGTACGCGAAATGCAAACTGCCTTCCAAGCGTCTCTGGCTGCAGTCCATGACAGCTAATGCGATCCGTGAAGGTTTTGAAAGTCTTCGCGGCGAGGCGGAAATGTCTCCGCTGGGCAACGCTGCGGTCTGCCGTTCCGAGGCCGATTGGCTGGTCGGGATCAACGGCACCCGTGCCATGACGGCGTTCAATTCCCGTGGCGGCGGTTTCCAAAAGACAACAGTGGGCCGTGTCCAGACTCCGACTCTGACCATGATCGTGGAGCGTGAGGAGAAGATCAGAGCGTTCAAAGCGCGTCCATATTATGAACTGCACGCGGTCTTTGGCTGCCAGTCGGGTGAGTATGAAGGTGTCTGGACGGATCTGAACTTTAAAAAAGATCCTGATAATAAAGATTTAAAGCCGGAACGTCTGTGGGATCAGAAACAGGCGGAGGCTATCCGCGCGGAGTGTCTGGGCAAAACAGGCACCGTCACGGAGGAAAGCAAAAAGAAGACGGAGCTTTCTCCGCTGCTGTTCGACCTGACCAGTTTACAGCGTGAGGCCAACCAGCGGTTCGGATTCTCTGCCCGCAGAACTTTGCAGCTGGCTCAGGCTCTGTATGAAAAGCACAAAGTTCTGACCTATCCGCGTACTGATTCCCGCGCTTTGCCCGAAGATTATATAAAAACGGTTTGTTCCACACTCAAGTCGCTGGAAGAAACGGGATTTTCATCTTTTGCCGGGAAGATCTTAGCGAACAACTGGGTCAGGCCGACCAAGAGGATCTTTGATAACTCCAAGATCTCCGACCACTTTGCCATCATCCCCACCGGCCAGATCAAGACGCTGTCCGGCGATGAGGCCCGCATTTATGATTTTGTGGTCAAACGCTTTCTGGCGGTCTTTTATCCGGCGGCGGAATATCTGGTGACCAGTCGTCTGACTCATATTGACAAGCATGCTTTCAAATCCGAGGGTAAAGTGATGCTGAGCGCGGGCTGGACAGAAGTTTACGGACGCGAGACCGGTGACGGCAAAACGCCGGATCTGGTTCAAGTGCGTCCTGGTGAGCAGGTCCGGAATAAGACGATCAAGATCAAGACCTGCGAGACCAAGCCCCCGGCACGCTTTACGGAAGCGACCTTGCTTTCCGCGATGGAATCTGCCGGAAAACTCGTTGAAGATGAAGAGCTTCGCGACGCGATGAAAGAAAAAGGCCTGGGTACTCCGGCTACACGCGCTTCTATTATTGAAGGTCTTCTGGCGGAAGATTATATGCAGCGCAAGGAGAAGGAGCTGGTTCCGACTGTCAAGGCGTTCGATCTGATCACGCTGCTGCGCGGTCTCAAGCTGCCGGAGCTTTGCAGTCCGGAGCTGACAGGCGATTGGGAGTTCAAACTCAAGCAGATAGAGCATCAGCAGCTGAGCCGCGACAAGTTCATGGATATGATCCGTCAGATGACGCGGGATATCGTGGACAAGGTGCGCGGTTTTGGCGATGAGATCCCGATGACAGCCGATCCCATTGAGGCTCCGTGTCCCAAGTGCGGCGGCAAAGTCCTGGAAGAATACCGCCGGTACCGTTGTGAAAGCTGTGATTTCGCTCTCTGGAAGACCGTGGCCGGCCGCCGTATGGAAGCGGACGAGATATCCCGGCTGCTGAAGGACGGCAAGATCGGCCCGCTGGACGGATTCCTGAGCAAGATGGGACGACCCTTCAGCGCGCCTCTGAAGTTCAACAAGGAAGAGTTCAAGATCGAGTTTGATTTTGGCGAAAAACCGGAAACTCAGAAAGAGATAGATTTCACGGGGCAGACTCCGCTGGGCAAGTGTCCCGTCTGCGGCGGCAATGTTTACGAAACGGACAGCGCCTATCTGTGCGAGAACAACATCCAGCCCAAAGACGCTAAATCCAAGACGAAGAAATGCACTTTCCGCACCGGCAAAGTGATCCTGGGACAGGCGGTTTCCGTTGAACAGCTCCGGAAACTGCTGACCACGGGCAAAACGGATCTGCTCACAGAGTTCTTCTCGGAGAGAAAACAGAAGAAATTCTCCGCCTATCTGGTCGTGGATAAGAAGAAGGGAACCGGGTTCGAGTTCGAGCCGCGCGCGCCCAAGTCAGCGGATGAAAAAAAGGAAAGAACCGCCAGACCCAAGAAAGTCTATGATTTCAGCAACCTGAAACCTCTGGCCAAGTGTCCCGTCTGCGGCGGCGATATTTACGAAACAGAGGATCAGTACATCTGCGAGACGGCCGCTAAGGGCAGGAAATGTTCTTTCCGCACGGGTAAAGTGATTTTGAAACAGAAGATCACTCATGATCAGCTGAATAAATTGATCACCAATGGACGGACGGATCTGCTGACGGACTTTGTCTCGACCAAGACCAATAAAAAATTCTCCGCTTATCTGGTCCGGGATGAGAAGGGGCACACCGATTTTGAATTTGAATCCTGATACGGAAGACGTTTCGGGACTGAATAGACTCAATATCCGCTCATGCGTTTTTTGATGCTCAACTGGCGGGATATGGAAAATCCCAAGCACGGCGGCGCGGAGCGCGTCACCCAGGGCTACCTGGCGGCGCTGGCGCGGCGCGGGCATGAGGTTTACTGGTACTCGGAGGCGTTCGAGGACTGCGCGCCGACAGCCGAAATGGACGGCGTGAAGGTCGTCCGTGGCGGACGCAATATCGTCAGCCGAATGATCCTGGCCCGCAAGTGGTACCGCCGTCAGCCCCGGTTCGATCTGGTCATTGACCAGCATCACGGGGTGCCCTGGTACGCTCCCTGGTGGTGCAAGACGAATTGCATTTCCTATATCCATGAGGTGCTGGGTTCTATCTGGGGGACTTTTTACAAAGGCTGGCGCGCACCCGTGGCGGTCCTGGGGCCGATGCAGGAGCGTCTGACACTGCGCCTTTACCGCAATGTGCCGTTCTGGACAGCGTGCGAATCCACCGAAAAGGCTTTGAGGGCGAACGGTGTCCGCTATATCAAGCGCATCCCTTACGGTGTCCATACGGTGGCTTTGCCGTATCTGGAGCCGAAAAAGCTGGGGACTCCGCTGAAACTGGCTTTTGTTTCGCGGCTGGCGCCGAATAAACGGGTGGATCATGCTATTCGCGCCGTGCAGATCCTCAGTCAGAAGGGGATAGATGTCCATCTGAAGGTGGCCGGCGGCGGTGACAGCTACAACGATCTCAAGCGTTTAGTGGCCGATCTGCGTCTGGAAAACATCGTGGAGTTCACCGGGTTCATTTCCGAGGAGGAGAAAAACGCCATGCTGAAGGAGACTCATTTCCTGCTGCATACGTCCGTGCGCGAAGGCTGGGGGCTGAACGTGATCGAGGCCAACGCCATGGGAACGCCGACCGCGGTCTATCCCGCGGAAGGGTTGACCGAAAGCACTCTCAAGGACGTGACGGGGATCATTTCCGATGAGCAAACACCGGAGTCTTTGGCGG
>JAEENR010000028.1 GCA_016283885.1 Verrucomicrobiota bacterium | reverse complement strand
GCCAGTCTGACCAACGAGTTCAAGAACCCGACTTCCTACTTCTTCATGAGCGCTGCTAACTATGAAGAAGGTTATCTGGAGCCTGTCGCGCTGCAGAGATCCCCGGTCAGCAAGAACATCAAAGCTCCTGCTCCGTTCAGCCTGACCGTCACAGCCACAGGTGATCCGATCACCTATCAGTGGTACAAAGACGGCAAGCCGATCGAAGGCGCTATCTTCGCGACCTATTCCGTGGATCCCAGCACAGGCGCGGATTCCGGTGTGTATTATTGCGAGATCATGAACTTCGGTTCCGGAGCTCCCGATAAGGGAACATCCATCATTTCCGAATCAGCGACTGTGGTCGTTGAAGAAGATACGACTGCTCCGTATGTGACCGGCTGCAGCTACTATCCGGGTGACAAATCTGTCACGCTGACCTTCAGCGAGACAATGGATGCCACCTCTGTGAACACCGCGGCCAACTACACAGTGGTTGATCCGAACGGCAAGGAAATGCCGATCAATAGTCTGACTGTGAGTAACAATTATAAGACCGCCCACTTCTATTGCAATGGTCTGGAAGACGGTGTGGTTTATAATGTTGTTCTGGGCAAGATCACAGATCCCAGCGGTAATGAAGTCACTCATACTGATGTGACCTTCACGACGACCGTTTATATGAACGGTATCATCATGAACTACTACAATTACGCCAGCGATACTATGCTTGGTTCGCTTGATGACTTCATCACTACTGTTGGGAATGGAACAGCTCCCAGCGAGAAGATCGCGTTCGATTATCTGGAAATCCCGTCTGCCCGCGGTGACTACTACTGCGTGTTCGTCAAGGGTCTCCTCGTGCCGCCTGAAACCGGCAATTATCGTTTCGCTGTTGCCAGTGATGACCAGAGCCGTCTCTATCTGAGTACAGATGCTTCTCCGGCCAACAAGACCCTCGTGGCTGAAGAGCCCAGCTGGTGTAACTCTCGTGGTTTCGACACCGGTGCCGGCGGCAATGAAGCCCCGACCCAATCCGGTGACATCTACCTGGAAGCCGGCAAGTATTATTACTTTGAAGGCTATATGCGTGAAGCGACCGGTGGTGACAACTTCGCCATCGCGTGGTCATTGCCGAGCCAGGGTCCGACCCGGATTCCTGATCAAGCGACCCCGATCTCTTCAGCTTATGTGCTGGATGTGGATGTGGAAGTCAATCCGTCCAATACAGTACTGGAAATCGTCAGCCAGCCGCCCGCAACGGTGACCGCTTATGAAAACGGTGCCGCCACACTGCCGGTGGAAGTGAAATACAGCTCTGATCTGGGTGACGTGGCTCCGAGCTACACCTGGTACGTGAAGAACGACTTGAGCATGAGTGCCTGGATGCCGGTAAGCTCTGTTGCATTTACCGATCCTACTTCTGTGAGTGGTGCGAATACCAGTACCTTGCAGTTCAAGAACCTGCAGGGATGGGAACACAGTGGTATTTATCGTCTGGACATGGTTCTGGCCGGTAAGTCACTCTCTTCTCAGGAAATCACTCTGAACGTGGTTTCTGATACGGAAGCTCCGACCGCCAAGGTCAAGGGCAATAACACGATGGAAAACCTCACTGTTGAATTCAGTGAAGTCGTTTCCGGTCTCGATGATCCGTCCAGCTATATCATTGACGGTCTGACCGTTCTGAATGCGACAGCAGATGAGACGATGACAATTGCCTTCCTGCAGACCACTCGTCAGGAAGAGGGCAAGGTCTATAATGTCAAGTTCCAGAATATCTTTGACAGTGTTGGTAATATGATCCCGGCGAGCTACGCTGCGAGCTTCACCAGCTTTGTCTGGGTACCGGGCTATACGCTCCTGGAATGCTTCGATGAGGAAGCCGCGGTTGCCGATCTCTATGATGCGGTATTCTGGACTCCTGAACTGAATGCTTATCAGCTGCCTCCGCAGGTTGCTAACTATGTTGAGATCACATCCTCGACATTCAATCAGGATAACTGCACGGAACGTGTCAGCGGTTACCTCGTACCTGCCGAAAGCGGTACTTATGAATTCGCCGGTTCTTGCGATGACGACTTCAAACTCTGGATCTCTCCGACCGAGAGTATCTATGATATGAGCGACAGTGTCGTCTGCTGGGAACAAGGCTGGAACCCCAACGGTGAGCGTGTTTACGACTGGAGCGGCGCGAGCGGTACTTATGGAACGACCCCGATCGATCTGCAGGCTGGTCAGAAGTACTTCTTCACCGTGGCATTGCATGAGGCTGGCGGCGGCGACTTCGTGTCCCTGACATGGAGACTCCTGCCGAATCCGATGCAGGCCAACAAGACCGCCCCGATCCTGACAGGCGATCTGCTGGGTATGTACGTTGACGGCGATGCATGCCAGTTGACGATCACCAAGCAGCCCGAAGACGTTTCCGGCAAAGCTGGTGACAGTGTCAGAGTCTCTGTGGAAGCGACAACAGTCAATCCGCTCAACGCCCCGATCAGCTATCAGTGGTATCTGAATGATCAGCCTGTTGACGGCGCGACTGCCGCTGCAATGACATTCACCCTGACACCTGAAATGAACGGTGCCCTGGCATATTGTGCGCTGACTATTCCCGGCAAGACTGCGAATACTCATGAAGCGAAGATCACAGTGGAAGCAGACAGCGAACAGGTCTATCCTGTAGCGGCCTCCGGCGTGAACAATACGATCGTTGTGGCCTTTGATAGGCCGGTGGATCCTGAATCCGCGACAAACATCGATAACTACATAGTGGCTGGCGCGACCGTGGAATCTGCCGCAATGCACGCGAACAGCGAAAACGTGGTTGAACTGAAAGTCTCCGGTGATCTGAATGACATCATTCTTGTGACCGTGAGCAACGTGAAGAACCTGTCCGGTCTGCCGATGAGCGCTCCTGTGACACTCGAAGGCGGCTATTGCGGCATGGATTATACTGTTCTGAATCCGAGCGGTGCTGCTACCGCTTACGCGACAGTGGGTACGGATGGCACATATACACTCCATGCCGGTGGCGGTGACTATTGGGGCAACTCAGAAGTTGGCTGTCTGTTCCTGTACGAGGAAGTCGAAGGCGACTTCGATGTAGTCCTCTGTGTGGAAGACATTGAAAACAACAACGTCTGGTCCAAGGCCGGTCTCGCGTTCCGCGCGACTCTGGATGCCAACAGTCCGCATGCCTCTATGCTGGCGACACCTGTCCGTGTTCAGATGACCTATCGTCCGACAGCTGGCGAGACTTCACTGGAAGATTCAACTATCAGAAACTACGGTGATGTGACCTATCCGAGCAACTGGATCCGTCTCAAACGCGTGGGCAATCTCTTCACTGCCTACCGTTCACTGGACGGCAACTACTGGACGTATGTTGGCGAGGTTACTGAAGCCAAAGCTCAGCTGCCTGCAGCGGGTTACCTCGGCATTGTGTACAGCACACAAGATCAGGATAACTATCACACCGCTGTTGTGAGCGGATATAATTCTCAGTACGTGGCGCCGGCTCTGCCGACACCCGATCCGAGCGATTATACCTTCACGATGGTCGGTTATCAGGATGGCGGCGTGGAAGGATTCTACGATTATGACGCTGAAACCGGTATGTTCTCCGTTTGGGGCTGCGGCTCTGACGTTTGGGGAACAGAAGATCACTTCAGCTTCCTCTATCGTCCGGCTCCGGAAGGCGACTTCAGCCTCACTGTGAAGCTGAATGATTTCCCGGCCACCTCCAATGGCTGGGCCAAAGCCGGTCTGATGGTTCGTGAATCTGCCGCTGACGGCACATTCCCGAATGACTCACGCTATGTGGTGATGCACTCACAGAGAGCATACAACACAAGCAACGGTCAATTCAGATCCGCGTGGCGTCCGACCATCGGTCTGAATGTGGATGACGCTCACTCTATGAGTGGTCCGGCTTACAGGTATCCTTGCTGGATGCGTCTGGCTCGCGAAGGTACTGCTACCCGCGGCTACATCAGCTATGACGGCGTCAACTGGGAACAGTACCTGGAGACCTACACCGGCGAATGGCTGGATGGTGACCTGGGAACCGATCTGCCTCTCTACATTGGTATGTTCGTGACCTCTCACGATCAGAACAGCTCCGATGCTTGTGCGTACTTCAGCGATGTGACCTTCGTTGGCGGCGATGTGCCTCCTCCGGTCACTGATCTGGAACTCGCTTACAGCATCGAAGGTGAAGACTTGGTTCTCCGCTGGGAAGCTGCCACAGGCGCGAGCCTGGAAGTGGCTCCGACAGCCGACAGCGCCAACTGGACGATTATTGAAGGTGAACTGGTAGGCGGTGCCTATCAGGCCAGAGTCCCGATGGCTCAGGCTGCCGGATTCTATCGTTTGGTGAAGTAGTCCGATAACACTTGATTTGTGGGTGTCCTTCTCGTAAGGACACCCCAAACCGGGAAAAATAAAGGCCGAAGTTTTGAAAAAGACTCCGGCCTTTGTTTTCTCTTGTGACAAGGGGAGAAATGAAGGAGAATATCCCTGAAGCAGTAAATGCTGTGAGGATCAAAATGAGTCAGCTGTGGATAGATGAAAAACAGGATACAGCCGGACAGGTCAAAGCCTGGCTGGCGGAGCAAACAAAAGAATGGGGATTGTCAGGACGCAAAACGCTCCTGATCGTGCCGGATCAGACACGGACGGCACCATTGGGTATGCTGTTCAAGGCGTTCTGCGATCTGTGGCTGGGCAGTGCCGCCATGCTGGATGTGATGGTGGCGCTGGGAACTCATCCGCCCATGAGTGAGGAAGCGATCTGCCACCGTCTGGAACTGACCGAACGGGAACGCTCAGAGCGTTATGGAAAAGTCCGTTTTTTCAATCATGACTGGAGTGATCCTGCTGCGCTGAAAACAGTCGGCAAACTGACTCGCGAGACGATTGCGGAGCTTTCCGGCGGTCTGTTCTCAATAGATGTGGAGGTGCAGGTGAATCGGAAGATATTTGATTATGACCAGATCCTGATCCTGGGGCCAGTCTATCCGCATGAAGTGGTCGGATTCTCTGGCGGCAACAAATATCTTTTCCCCGGAATATCGGGAGCAGAGATCATCAACTTTTTTCATTGGCTGGGAGCAGTCGTGACCAGTCCTGCCATCATCGGCCGGGCGCATACACCGGTGCGTGCCGTGGTGGATCGCGCGGCGGCACTGATAGATATGCCTAAGTTTTGTCTTTGCATGGTCACGGATCACCGGGGCGACCTGGCGGTGCTGACAGCAGGTACGCCGGAGCAAGCCTGGGCTGATGCCTGGCCGCATACAGAGAGGCTGCATGTGACGTTCAAGGATCACGCCTTTCGACAGATATTATCCTGCGCTCCGGAGATGTATGACGAGCTGTGGGTTGCCGGCAAGTGTATGTACAAGCTGGAGCCGGTGTTGGCTGACGGCGGTGAGCTGATCATTTACGCGCCGCATCTGTCTAAGATATCGGACACACACGGCGAGCGTATTCTGAAGAACGGCTATCACTGCCGTGACTTTTTCCTGAAACAATGGGAACGGTATAAAACGGAACCGTGGGGAGTGCTGGCACATTGCACACACGTTTTCGGCGGTGGTCAGTATGATCCCGTCAGCGGAGTGGAAACGCCCCGTGCCCGTGTGACACTGGCTACACAGATCCCGGAGAATGTCTGCCGGCGGCTGAACCTGGGCTATCGGGATCCTTTCAGCATCCGTCCGGAAGATTTTGCCGACCGGGAAGAGGAGGGGATCCTGCTGGTGCCAAAAGCGGGAGAGATGCTTTACCGGCTGAAGGACGCAAAGTAATAAAAAAGGCGTGAGACGATCCTCACGCCCTTTTGCAAATAGTCTGTTTACAGATTCGCGCCTACACCGGACTGCCAGCGCCAGACATCTTCGCACATCTCATCCACACCGCGTGTGGCTTGCCAGCCAAGCTCGGCCTTAGCTTTGGAGGCATCGGCATAGCAGGCGGCGATATCACCCGGACGACGTTCAACGATCTCGTAAGGAATGGTCTTGTTCGCCGCTTTTTCAAAAGCCTTCAGCAACTGGAGGACGCTGTAGCCGTTTCCTGTGCCCAGATTGTAAACATCCACACCGGTCTTGGTTAGCGCCCGTTTCAGCGCAGCCAGATGTCCCAGCGCCAAATCGGTCACATGGATATAATCACGCACACCGGTGCCATCCGGTGTGGGATAATCATTGCCGAACACACGCAGCTTGGTCAATTTACCGGTCGCGACCTGTGCGATGTAGGGCATCAGATTATTGGGGATGCCGCGCGGGGATTCCCCAATCTGTCCGCTCTTGTGCGCACCCACCGGGTTGAAATAGCGCAGGATGGAAATGCTCCATTCCGGATCCGATACGGCAAGATCTCGCAGGATCTCTTCGATCATCAGCTTGGTGCGGCCGTATGGGTTCGTAGCGGAAAGCGGAAAATCCTCACGGATGGGGAGAGACTTAGGCAGACCATAGACCGTAGCCGAAGAGCTGAACACGATGCGCTTGACACCGGCTTTCTGCATGGCTTCGCAGAGGACGACCGTACCGCTGATATTGTTGTGATAATACTTGAGCGGTATGGAGACTGATTCGCCAACAGCCTTCAGACCGGCGAAGTGGATGACCGCGTCGATCTTGTTCTCGGCAAAGATGCGGTGCATCGCATCTGCATCCAGGATGTCGTCCTGATAGAATTTGACGGTCTTGCCGGTGATTTTTTCCACCCGTTTTAGCGCGTCGGGGCTGCTGTTATAGCAGTTGTCCACGCAGATGACTTCATAACCGGCTTCGAGGAGTTCCACGGCGGTATGGCTGCCGATGTAGCCTGCGCCGCCTGTCAAAAGAATTTTTTCTGCCATAGTTTACTTGACCTCGACCTTTATTTTGCCGCTGAAAATGGAATCCTGATCACCGCGGTCGCGGATGGAATCATAGATGTTTTCCAGGGTGCGTTTCACTTTTCCGTTGAAAAGTTCCTTGCCGTTGTAGAGGACGGTAACGGGCTTGTTCAGATCTACCATGGCATCATTCAACAGAATGTAAAGCTCGCTGTAATCGCATTTCTCCAGGGTGATGATATTGCTTTTGCGTTTGGCGATGACGGTTGCGCCTTTGCGGGCCTGTTCTTTGGGAATGGCCAGCCAGTAGAACTGCAGCGGCATAGCATCGGCTTCTTCCTGACGCCAGGCTACTTTTTCGGGCAGAAAATCACGGCGGAATTTAGTCATCCAGGGAATGGCTGCCGCGTCTTCTCTGTCCATCCAGTGGCCCTTGCCTTTCATCAGATGCATTTCATAGGTATAACCGTCGGGATCGTTTTCTTTCAACTCGGCCAGTTTTTTCTCAAAGGATTCCGTCATCTTATTGCGGTCATAGGCACTGTCGTTGGCTCCGCACCAGAAGGAGAAACCGATGTTGCGCAGATTTAGTGGAGAGACATCGCCGGGATGTCCGGCCATCATCGAGGCCGCGGCCCAACGGTCAGCCATACGCGGTGCCATGCGGTACACACCGTCGCCGCCGGCGGAGTATCCCATCAGATAGACCTTGTTGGGATTTACATCCAGCTCGATCACCGCCAGCTGGATCAGGCGGTCAAAGAAGAAATCCATTTCCGGACGGAACCACATATTCCAGTCGTCAAAGGGAGCCCTCGGTGCGATGTAAACACCCTCTTCCGGGGTATAGAGCACGATCTGATTGGCCCACTGACTGTCGTTTAGCTTTTTCGGAGCATTGCCGCCGCCGTGCATCGAGATGTAAAGACTGCGTCCGTCTTCCGGTTTATCGCCAAAGAGCCGGATATCAAAGGGCATTTCCAGATCACCTTTCTTGAGGACTTTCTTTCCCCATTCAGGACCGAAATTCTTTTTCAGTTCTTTTTGATACTCTTTGAAGAGCACTTCCGCGGCTTCGGCCGCTTCCGGGGCAGTAAGCTCTGCTGCGTTCAATGAATCCGGACGGGAAACATTTTCTCCGTAGAAAATGTTTTGTCCCTTCAGTGAATCGAGATCCAGAGGGTTTGCCTGTAAATTACCGTCTCCGGCCCAGAACAGGGCGGAAGTCAGGAGACCCGTGCCGATAATATTGGTAAATTTTTTCATAAGTAACTTATATGACCTGCCAGCCGCAAGCCGCAACGTGACTAGTCTGGAACGAAAAACGCTGTTGTGCAATCATTAAATTGATTTTATGGATAAAAAAATAAATAATCTCCACGAGTTCAATTTCTTATGGGTAGATAGATATTTTATCCTTTTCTTGAAAACAGTAGGTGTATATTTACATATTAAGCTGTTTATTTTAAAGTATTTATAAATAAAATAACGCAAAGCGTATTTTTGCCGGAAATTCAGGGATTGGGTTTGTTTTATTGTCATTTAATGGCAGATGATCTACAATTCGGGCGTTATGATGAAGATATTATTAAGATTATTTGTCTGTATGATGCTGGCGGCCGGCGTGAGCGCCTTTGCTGCGGAAGAAACTGTCCGCCTGTGGGAAGGGGACGCGCCTTATGCACTGGGCAAAGAGGACAAGGATATCCCGACCCTGGCGATCTTTTTGCCCGAAAAGGACAAAGCCAACGGTTCGGCGGTGATCGTTTGCCCCGGCGGCGGCTATTGGATGTTGGCCGATAAACTGGAAGGTTCGGAGTACGCTCAATTCCTGGCCAGACACGGAGTGACCGCTTTTCTTTTGAAATACCGCTTGGCTTCCAGCGGTTACCGTCACCCGTCCATGTGGATGGATGCCTGCCGGGCGATCCGCTATGTCCGCTTCAACAGCCAGAAGTGGGGTGTGGATGTGAACAAGATCGGAATCATGGGTTACTCTGCGGGCGGGCATCTGGTCAGCTCGGTCGTAACTCATTACGAGTTAGAAAACCCGAAAGTACTGGATCCGATCGACCGTCTGAGCTCTCGTCCCGATTTTGGCATTCTGTGCTATCCGGTGATCACCTCCGGAGAATTTGCCAACAAAGGCACGATCGAGCATTTGCTGGGCAAAGAACCCTCCGAGGGGATGCTGGAATATGTGAGCAGCGAAAAACAGGTGGACAAGAATACTCCGCCCTGCTTCATCTGGCACACTTTTGAAGATGAGATCGTGCCGGTGGAGAACTCTCTCTTTTTCGCGGCTGCCTTGCGCAAGGCCGGTGTCCCGTTTGATCTGCACATTTATGAGAAAGGCATCCACGGACTGGCTCTGGCCGGTGAACGCTACAAATCGGTGGAAGGAATGACCGAGGCGGAATATCATCCCTGGACCCGTGATCTGCTCTATTGGCTGAAAGCCCGCGGGATCATTAAGGAATAAGAGGGAAAACAGCCCATAATGAAAAAATGTC
The DNA here is from genome assembly GCA_016283885.1 of Verrucomicrobiota bacterium. Taxonomy (GTDB): domain Bacteria; phylum Verrucomicrobiota; class Verrucomicrobiia; order Limisphaerales; family UBA1412; genus UBA1412. The sequence continues at coordinate 2,864 of JAEENR010000028.1, read as the reverse complement.
CGTCAGGTTTCTGGCGGATATTTTTTATTCTTTTTCCACAAAAATGATACGATTGATCCAGATGTTTCCTGCACCGGAACCTTTCACAGGAGCGACCCAGACATAAGTAAAGGGATCGATATGAGTCTCGGTTATTTTGAAAAGGGTATATTCTGTTCCGGCGATTTCCGTACCTTTGCCGATGGCGGATTTCGCATCTTTTGTGGATTCATTATAAGTTCCGGCGGTAAACACATCCTTATCCACTTTATTGTCACAGCGTATTTCAGCGAAGATCTCAAAATCACCTATGGGCAGATTATGCAGCTGAAAAGCCCATTCATAGTGGGTATCTGGCATACGGGCGGCTTTACCGTTTAGACCGGCCGGATCATCATCCAGAAAGGCAAGATCGCCCAAAAATGAAAGAGAGTCTTTTTTTGGCGAGATATCGAACCATTGGCGATTCCCTACAACGGCGGGTTTAGGCCCTTCCGGGGTTGATAATTGGGGATACGGACGTTTCAGTTCAATTTCAAGGGTTTCATAATCCTTGCCGACTTCGCTGAAGATGTGTGTTCCGGCTTCCCTGGAAGAAGCCAGTGATTTTTTGATCAGTTCCTCGATGTCCATGTCCTTGAATTCAGGATATCTAAACATCTCCGGACGTTCCAGCAGAGCGAAAGTGATCGGAAGCGCCGCGAACTCGACCCGTTTTTGATATTTGGGATCGTTTGCCGTCTTGGCTTTGGCCCGTTCCATGATCCGCCAGGCTGCGGCAAGGTTGTTGTCACTAAGCCATTCGCGTGTTGTAACGGGGAAGCAACTCAGCCGGTGTTCGGGATGGGACGCGACGGATTTCTTCATCAGGTCTATATACTGAAGGATCTCGATGGCTGCCGGGCCGTAGAATCCGTTCAGGAATTCAGCGATGATCGCGTTCTCATCCTGAGAGGTATCCCACATCAACCGGCTCAGCAGATAGGCGCGCAGTTCGGGCAGATCAGCGATCTTGCGGGGACCGCTGGAACCTTGCTCGAAGAGACCGCGGACCTTGTGATCCAGCAGAAAACGAATATCGCCGGGCAGGGCTTCCCAGTTGGGCTGAGGCAGATAGTACTTGCTGAAATCGGTCACATAATTCCAGATGAAGAGCGTCGGGGCAATTTTGCTCCAGTCCCTCACATCATCAGCAAAACTCTTGTTTACCTCAGAATCAAGCGGATAATTGAAAGAACACTCGATGCTGCACAGACGAATCATGACGTTGTCATGGGGGAAGATGCTCTTTGGCGCGGAACGGGTGTATTGATAGGCCAGAGTCTCGACGATCGTATTGGGGAATTCATCCTTGATAGCATCGGCGACATAGTTGACCAGGTCGATCAGCAGGTCGGACTGATTGCCGTGTTCTTTGACGAAGGCTTCGCATTTCTCGCAGCGACAGTAGGATTGGTTGTCATTCTGGCTCACGTCGATGATGCGGGTGTTCGGCTCCTTGCGCAGACGGGTCAGCACCACATCCAGCAGAGCCTTGCGCATTTCCTCATTGGTCAGACACAGCTGGCCGTAGCCTTGCATCCGTTCGCCGTCGCGCACATTGTACCATTCCGGATGGTCTTTGAAATAAGTCTTGTTCGGCAGATACTGGTCGAAAGTATGACAGAAGCCGTGGATCGTCAGATGATCACCCCATTCCGGCGGAACACTGGTCCAGTGGCCGTTGATATGGCGCTGGGCGTTGAAAGCCGGATTGCCCATAAACATATCGTAAAAGGCTTCCCGGTAAAAGAGAGTCGGAGCGTAACGGGTGTCGAGCTTGGGCAGTTCCAGCGTTTTGGTCTGAGGAACATCTGTCGCGTCATAGCTCCAGAAACGTACTCCGAATTCATTTTCCAGGAGTTCATAAACGGCATAAAGAGTCCCTCTGGGACGCTCGCCGGACAGGAAAATGTCATCGCCGGAGGTCTTGAGCAGTATCTCGTCCGGTTTCAAAGTGGAAAAATCCAGTCCGCCAAAGACTTGGGCGATCTCTTTGGATTGGCCCACGAAGATGGCCGGTTTGTCTGATTTCTCCGAAACGATCGGGAGCTTGACATCCGTGATTTTCTGAAGATAGCTTTGGAGTTCCTTTGCTGCGGTGACTTCTGCCGGGATGGCATCCTGGCTCAGGACGATCTGATAATCCGACTGGCCGTCGGAAATGAAGGCCGCTTCCGCCTGGAATGAAAGGGCAGACATACATACAGCTGCGATCATCCCCCAGGAGGCATGACGTTTGAGAATATTTATTCCATTCAACATGACAGCACCTAGTAAAATCGGAAAAATCCTTTTTGGCAATCTTTTTTGAGAAAAATTTGCTGTCCGTCTCCGCCATAAAAAGCTTCAATTTTTCCTCAAAAAAGAGTACATTGACCGCCAGCGGCGTGTTGCCGGTACGATCTTATGTTTCGAGCCGGTTGCTGTTAATAGGTAAATGTTGTGGATAGTTTAAGTTTTCAACGAACTTTAGTAACTTATGGTGTGCTGATCCCCGTGGTCCTGTTGTTAGGATATTTCATTGGGGCACCTTCCGGAGCCAGAAGCTATATGCTGATTGCTCTGTTCTTTTGTATCCTGATGCTGCCCTTGATGATGAATTATCATCATATCGCGCTGGTGGCTACTTGGAACGCGGCTTTTACGCTGGGGTTTCTGCCCGGTCTGCCCAAGGTGTGGTATGTGGTGGCGCTGTTCAGTATCATGCTGACCATCATGGCACGCATCGTTCATCGAAAGCCGCTCATATCGTATAAACCGCTTTCGCTTTCGATGGTCTTTTTTGCCTTTACGGCGATCATGACCGGTATGCTGCGAGGGGTATCGGTATGAAGGCGTTGGGC
>JAEENR010000027.1 GCA_016283885.1 Verrucomicrobiota bacterium | reverse complement strand
CTGCTGACCGTTGGCATCTCTCCATGTGCGGTTCATTGCAAGCCCAAAACCGGCTACCGGAGTCCCGCTGGGCGTGTAGCGCAGCTCAGGATCTCTGGTCAGATTCCCCATCAGAAGGACTTTGTTGAAATTAGGCATGGTTTATGTTCCCTAAATTCTTTTGTTACGAACCCTGTGAAAGGGTGTTTACGCGTTTTCCGTTGCTGCTTCTGCCGGAGCTGCAGCCGGGGCTTCCTGCGGTTCGACCGCGCAGAAACCTTCGGTGAACATCACGCGATAGACATTGAAATTCAACGCAAAGCGGGTTTTCAGCGTGCGGATTGCGGCACCGGGGGCTTCAAACGCGATGTTTACATAGTAACCGGAGGTTACTTTTTTGTCCGGAGTTCTCGCAAAGGGACGCTTATCCAGCTTCTTGATATTCTCTATCTTGCCACCCTGGGCGGCAATTTCGGCGCTCACTTTGTCCAGAGCGCTGTTGATTCCGTTTTCGTCAACGTCAAATATGAACAGACCTTCGTACTTTTTCACTCAGTTTTCCCTTTTCTCAGGGGCGGCAACCGCCCCGTTAAATTCATTCATTGCTTTTTGGATCCCGTGTTCGGCCCAGCATAGAGCCTGTTTCGCGGCACGATCCAAGACTTTTTCAATCACAGGCAGTTCTTCTTTGGAGAACTTCCCTAAAACATGTCCCTTAATTTGCTTTTGCCCGGCATCACCGATGCCGATCTTCAAGCGTGGTATCTCATTGCTGCCCAGCAGACTGAGTACAGACTCCAGTCCATGGTGGCCCCCGGTGCTGCCGCTTGGGCGCATCCGGATAGTGCCGACGGGCAGATCCGCGTCATCCATGATCACCAGAACTTTGGCGAGGGGAATCTTGTAGAAGCGCACCATGGCGCTTACGGCTTCCCCGCTCAAGTTCATCCAAGTCAACGGCTGGCAAAGCCAGATTCTATCTTCGCCCAGGTTGACCGCGGCTATTCGCGCACTAAAGCTGTTCTCCGGCCGGAATTGCACCTTCCAATGAGCCGCCAGCAAATCAGTGACCATAAACCCAACATTATGTCGGGTGAGGGCATATTCCGTTCCCGGATTTCCCAGACCTGTGATGAGAAATGTCTCTCCCACACTCGAGACCGGATATTGTGCAAGTTTATCCGGCTAAAAGCAAGCTCTCTATTTCTTCTTTTTATCAGCAGGTTCTTCTTCGTCCGTGGCTTTCTTCTCACGGATGACTTCGGGCTCAGCCATGGCCGCGCCTTCTTCACCTTCTGCCGCAGGAGCTTCCTCAACGGGTTCTTCCACCGGAGCAGTCACCGAGAAGACGGTGATGGATCCATCCACAAGGATCTTGACACCTTCCGGGACTACCAGGTCTTTGACCTGCAGGGAATCTCCCTGATTGAGAGCGGATACATTCGCGATGATCACTTCGGGCAGAGCGCCTACGGAACCGCGGACACGCACTTTTTGGAGTGTGTGATCCAGGACGCCGCCGGCTTTCACGCCTTCGGCTTCACCTTCAGCTTCGATAGGAACGCTGATTTCAATCTCTTCGTCCTTAGTGACTTCGTGTAAGTCCACATGTAAAATCTTGCCGGAGAGCGGCTGGTGCTGGACTTCCTGCAGGATGGCCAGACGATTTGACTTTTCTTCGCCAATGGTCAATTCAACCAGCAGGATCTCGGATACAGCGTGGCTGTACAGATGCTCAATGGCCTTGCGATCGATTTCAAGGTTCTGAGGAGCAGTCTTTTTGCTGTAGATTACTGCCGGCACGCGGTCTTGCGCGCGCAATTTCTTTACTCCGGTCCGCTTATTCAATGTGCGCGGAAACACTACTAATGATTCAGCTTTCATTCTTGCTAAGTATAAAACGTTTAGTACTAAATCGTTCTTTTTTCTATCTAATTATTAAACAACGAAGTCACAGAGAGATTTTTGTGAATTCGCACAATGGCTTCACCTAGCAGAGAAGCCACAGAAATCACTTTCAGGTTGATTCCCTCAACCGGCTGGTTCGGTACACTGTCTGTTGTGATCAATTCGGTGATCTCGGAATTGCGCAGACGCTGTATGCCGATATCGTTCAGCAGGGCGTGAGAGACACAAGCGTACACCTTTTTGGCACCTTCCCGCTTGAGCAGTTCCGCCGCGGAGGTCAAGGTTCCCGCCGTTTCTGTAAGATCATCCACCAAAAGGACATCTTTATCTTTCACGTCGCCAATCAGCGTCGTTGCTTCCACTTCGTGGGCACTCTTACGCCGTTTTGAAACGATTGCCAGAGGTTTATCCAGCACGGCCGCGATGTTATAGGCTTTTTTGATGCCGCCTACATCAGGACTGACGACCACTAAATTCTCCGTCTCCAGGGTCTTGATGTAATCCAAAAGGACTGGATTCGCGTACAGATGATCCACGGGGATATCAAAGAATCCTTGGATTTGTTGTGCGTGTAAATCCATGGTCAAGACACGGTTAGCACCAGCCGCCACGAGCAGGTTCGCCACCAGTTTTGCTGTGATGGGCACTCTGGGCTGATCTTTACGATCCTGGCGCGCATACCCGTAGAAGGGGATGACCGCCGTGATCCTGGCTGCGCTCGCGCGTTTCAGCGCGTCTATCATGATGAACAGTTCCATCAGATAGTGATTTGCCGGAGGACAAGTGGACTGTATGACGAAAACATCGCTGCCGCGAACGTTCTCGTCAATTTTCACAAAAGACTCACCGTCAGGAAATTGAGTAACATCGCACCGGCCAAGGCTGATACCGATATAGTTGCAGATCGCTTTGGCTAGAGCCGGATTGGAATTACCACTGTAAATTTTCACCGTTCTAAGGAATAAAACACCCTCGGACAGCCTTTCAGCTTCCGAAAGCCGCACAAGCATCCTCTAATATTGCTCCAAACGCAAGACGTTTTTTTGAAAATCCGCCTTTAATTTACTTTTCGGCCTTTATTCTTGCTGAAAGTGAGAGGAATTATTAAAATTTCAGCTATGAAGAGTATGATGACAGGCACTTTTCCATTTTATCGCCCGCGCAGACTGCGCCAGACCCCGGAATTGCGTTCCATGGTAAGAGAATCCACTCTCCGGCCGGAGCAGCTGATACTGCCGCTTTTTGTGACAGAGGGAACTCAAAAACGGATCCCGGTTCCGTCTATGCCGGGAGTTTTCCAGCTTTCCATTGATGAACTGCTGGCGGAGACACGTTCCGCGTGGGAGACCGGTGTGCGTGCCATTCTGCTGTTTGGCATTCCGGATCACAAGGATGAAAAGGCTTCAGCGGCTTATGATCCGGAGGGGATCACCCAGCGGGCCGTCCGCGCGCTGCGGAAGGAGTTCCCGGATCTGATCATCATCACGGATGTGTGTCTGTGTGAATATACCAGCCACGGGCATTGCGGCATGATCCGGAAGACACCCTGGGGCAGGACTTTCATCGACAACGACAGCACACTGGAGATCCTGGCTCAGACCGCTTTGAGTCATGTGATGGCCGGGGCGGACATTGTTGCTCCCAGTGATATGATGGATGGCCGTATCGGTGCTATCCGCAAGACATTAGACGATGCCGGGTTCACAGATGCCGTCATCATGTCTTATGCCGCGAAGTACGCTTCGGCTTTCTACGGGCCGTTCCGTGACGCGGCGGATTCCGCGCCCAAATTCGGCGACCGCCGTGCCTATCAAATGGATCCGGCCAACGCGGAGGAGGCTCTGCGCGAGGTGGCTATGGATATCGAGGAAGGAGCCGACATCGTCATGGTCAAGCCGGGACTGGCTTACCTGGATATCCTGAACCGGGTGAAGAATACTTTTCATTATCCGACAGCGGTTTACATGGTCAGCGGCGAGTATGCCATGATCAAAGCCGCGGGCGAGAAAGGCTGGATAGACGAGGACCGCATCATGATGGAGTCCCATCTGTCCATGGTGCGCGCGGGAGCGGACATTATCATCACTTATGCCGCGCCTTTAATTTGCAAAATGTTGAACAATAAGAAGTAGAATAGAAAAACATGAAAAAAACGAATTTTATGGCGGTGCTGTGCGCCGCGGGGATAGGTTTGGGCACCACGATTTTTACCGCTACTCTGGACGCGGCCGATGGTCAGAATGCTGCACAAGCACCGAAAATCGTTCTTCCGGGCGAAGGCGGCACCAAAGCGGCTGTGACGTATGATTATTTTCCGGACCGGCTCCATACTTTTGTTTTCAGGAACTGGACGCTGGTACCGCAGGAGCGTCTGGCGCAGGTGCTGGAGACCACGCCGGAGAAAGTTGCCGCTGTTGCCGCTTCCATGGGACTGCCGCCGCAGGGGACGATCCTTCCGGCCTGGGGCACTTCGCGCGGTTATATCACGGTTTTGCGCCGCAACTGGCATCTGCTGCCTTATGACCAGCTTTTGACACTGCTGGGCATCGATCGGGAGGAGCTGCGTTTCCGTCTGCAGGAGGATGATTTTCTTTGGGTCAAGCTGGGCTGGATGAAACCGGCCTGCGACAAACTGGTTTACACAGAGCCCACGCCCGAAAGCACCGCGCGGGCAAAGGAGATCGCGCGGATATTAAAAGAGGAGCTGCCGGATGCCGCTTCATCGGAAGAGCGTTTCACGTTCATTGACCGCTTGAAAGATCCTATGCCGGATGTCGTGATCCCCGAAAAAACAGAGGACGGATCGGGCTTTGAACTACGCTACATCGCTTCCTATTTCGCCACGTTCGGCGAGCCTCTGCTGGATCCGGAGATCGAATCCTGCCCCGAAGGTTTGCTGCAGCGTCTGGCGTTGGCCGGGGTCAACGGTGTCTGGTTTCATACGGTGCTGAGGACACTGGTGCCGCCCACGGAAGATTTTCCGGAGTTCGGCAAAGACCATGAACGCCGCATCGCCGGTCTGAACAAACTGGTGCAGCGGGCCAAGAAGTACGGCATCGGTATTTATCTTTATTCCAATGAACCCCGTTCCATGCCGACAGAGTTTTTCGCCAAAGAGGGCAGGGAGTCCATGAAAGGCGTTACGGAAGGTCAGTTCTCCACGATGTGCACCAGCGACCCGCGTGTGCAGAAGTGGCTTTCGGATTCGTATGAATACGTATTCAAGAATGTGCCGGATCTGGCCGGTGTGTTCACGATCACGGCTTCGGAGAACCTGACCAGCTGCGCCTCGCACTGGCATCAGGGGAATTGTCCCCGCTGTTCCAAACGGACGACTCCCGATATCATCGCCGAAGTCAATACGCTTATCGAGCAGGGTGTCCACCGTGGCAATCCTAACGCCAAAATGATCGTCTGGGACTGGGGCTGGCAGGATCAGTTTGCGGAGGAGATCATCCAGAAACTGCCCAAGAGCTGCTGGCTGCAGTCGGTCAGCGAGTGGAATCTGCCCATCAATCGCGGCGGCGTGGCCTCCACTGTGGGTGAGTATTCGCTTTCCGCCGTGGGGCCGGGACCTCGCGCGCAGAAGCATTGGAAGTACGCGCAGGATGCCGGACTCAAGACTTTGGCTAAGGTACAGGTGAATCTCTCCTGGGAGTTTTCCGCCATACCGCATCTGCCGGTGCTGGATCTGGTCGCCCAGCATGCCAATAACTTATCCAAACAACATGTGAACGGTCTGATGCTGAGCTGGAGTTTGGGTGGTTATCCGTCCGAGAATCTTTCCCTGTTCCAGGCGGGTTCCTCGCAGGATATCACGATGGAGGAGAATCTGAAGAATGTGGCCATTTCCTATTACGGTGAGAAAGCCGCTCCGGAAGTCCTGAAAGCGTGGAAAGCCTTTTCCGATGGTTTTGCCCAGTATCCTTACCATGGCAACACTCTTTACCACGGGCCTCAGCACGCGGGCCCGTCCAATCCGCTTTACCTGAAGCCGTCGGGTTACGCGGCGACGATGGTGGGGATCCCTTATGATGATCTGAAAGCCTGGCGTTCGGTCTATCCGCCGGAAGTCTGGATCCGCCAGATGGCACTGGTACGCAATGGATTCACCGAGGGATGCGAGCTGTTTGAAAAAGCCATCGCGCTGATGCCGAAGGACAAACAGCAGTTCGCCCGTACAGAGCTGGGACAGTACCGCGCGGCAGAGCTTCATTTCGCTTCCTGTGTGAATCAGGCGCGTTTCACTTATGCCCGTGATGAACTGCTGGCACTGGACAAAGCCGAGGACACGGAAGACAAAGCCGAGCGCAGAAAAGATCTGATCACCGCCATGAAACGGGCCGCTCAGGCGGAGCTTCAGACCGCCAGGGATTTTTATCCCTGGGTGAAAGCCGATTCTTCCATTGGTTATGAATCCTCAAACCACTATTTTTACATTCCGGAGGATATCGGGGAAAAGATCATCAACTGCAAATACATCCTGGATCAGTTGGATAAAATGTAAATAAAAACGATTTATGATTTTAGGAGCGCATACGTCCACATCGGGCGGATTGGAGCAGGCGATCATCCGCGGCGCGGAGGTCGGTTGTGACTGCATCCAGATTTTTGTTAAAAACAACATGCAGTGGTTTGGCAAACCTTACGGGCCGGATGAACTGGGAGCCTGGGCCGGAGAGGTCGCGTCAGG
>JAEENR010000026.1 GCA_016283885.1 Verrucomicrobiota bacterium | reverse complement strand
TTAACGGAACTGGAACGGCAGATGGGCGCGGACTCCTTCTGGGACAACCGAACCGCCGCCCAAAAGATCGTGGACGAAGCCTCCGCCATAAAAAAGAAGCTCGAACCTCTTAACCTCTACGCGAAACAACTGGAAGATCTGGAAGTCCTGCTGGAGCTGGGCGAAGCCGAAGACACCGATGGTCAGCAGGCCGTTCAGACCGAAGCCGAAGAAATGGTCCGGAAAATTTCCGGCGGCATGGAGGATCTTGAGCTGAAACTGCTGCTCAACGGACCTCACGATCACAGCAACGCTTTCATCATCATCAACGCCGGCGCGGGCGGAACCGAATCCTGCGACTGGGCCAATATGCTCCTGAGGATGTACCAGCACTGGTGCGAAAACCGCGGCTGGCAGATCGAAGTGACCGATGCCCTGCCCGGTGAAGTCGCCGGCATCAAAAGCGTGACCCTGCACATCATCGGCGAGAACGCTTACGGCTACTGCAAAGCCGAGCGCGGTGTCCATCGTCTGGTGCGCATCTCCCCCTTTGACGCCAACAAGCGCCGCCATACCAGTTTTGCCAGTGTGGACGTGATGGCCGAGATCGAGGACACCAGCGAGATGGAGATCCCCGAATCCGAATTTGAAATGGAAGCCTTCCGCTCCGGCGGACACGGCGGCCAGAACGTCAACAAAGTTTCCACCGCGGTCCGCATCCGCCATATCCCGACCGGGATCGTGGTCGCCTGTCAGACTCAGCGCTCCCAGCATCAAAACCGGGCTTCGGCCATGAAACTGCTGCTGTCGCGCATCTACGCCCTGCGTCAGGACGAACAGAAACAGGAAATGGAAAAATTCTACGGTGAAAAAGGTTCGATCTCCTGGGGCAATCAGATCCGCTCCTACGTTCTTCAGCCCTACCGCATGGTGAAAGACCTCCGCACCGGAGTGGAGACCGGCAATGTAACGGCTGTGCTGGACGGAAATCTGGATCCCTTTGTGAATGCCTGGCTGCGGGCGGGCTGCCCGACCAAGCGCTCCAACTCCATCCCGGACGACGAGGAATAGTTTGTAGAAGAACCACAGATCAACACGGATATACACAGATATTTTAAGTAAAAAAATCCCCGGCGGGGTAAAATACCGTCGGGGGTTTTGTTTTTATCGTGATACGATCGTTATTTCACCGGAGCTAAGACCAAGCGAAAATCGCAACCACCCCAGTTGGTATCCGGGGCGCTGATATACCGAAACGCCGACCGGCAGCGATCCGCTAAGTTGAGGTAGCAGCCTCCGCGAATGACACGGAATTTACCTGTACTTGGTCCTGTGGGATCGGTCACCGGTTCAGTTGGATAATCCGCTTCATACCAGTCCAAACACCATTCAAACCAATGCCCGTGCATATTATATAATCCCCAGGCGTTTGAACTTTCCTGTCTCACTTCATCCATTTCGGGACATGTATTCCAATTTGACAGATTCTTTCCGCTGTTCAATGCCGTGGTCGTTCCGGCGCGGCAGGCGTATTCCCACTGGGCTTCGGTCGGCAGTGTATATTCATACCCCTCCGGCAGGCGGCCGGCCTCGCGCTCCTGAGCGGTCAGTTCGGCGCAGTAATTCGTCGCCTGATACCAGTTGTAACCAGTACATATTGCATATTGACCCATCCAGTAACCCTTTGTTAATGTCACCTGATGCTGGGTTTCATCAGCCCATCTGCCCAGCTCATCTTCCGGGCTGCCCATTATAAACGTACCCGGCTCGATCCAGATCATTTTCAAGTTCTCATTATTCAGCAGCGTGATGGTTATATTTGCACCGGGGGATATCTTTTCAGTGATACTCTGCTTGATGTTGTAGGTCACATCATAGTTAGAGATACCCTTTGCGGTCCTGAACGGTGTCGTGATCGTGGATGTATCCGGATAGCTGTAAGAACCAATCTCAGAACTTGCGCTTGTGACGGCACCGGCTATCAGTTTGTCACCATCCAGCAAACCGGAAGCTACAGCGTCGCTGTAGCTGGAAACCAGCGGAGTTCCGTCATACAGCTTGCTATCGTTGATCGTAATGGTCAGCGGAACCCGGATAATCGTAATCGTCTGATTGATGACGTAGGTCACATCATAGTTCTCGATACCCATCGTGGTCTCGAACGGAACGATGAACCCGGAGCTGACAGGATATTTGTAGCTGCCCTCACTGGCACCGTATGTTTGCACGGCACCAGATATCAAAGAGTCACCCGGCATCAGACCGGTCACTACCGCCTTGGGATAGCCGGAGATCAGCGGAGCTCCGTCATACTTCTTGGTGTCGTTGATCGTAATAACCAATGTGTCTTTACCTTTTTTCACAAGCGCCACACGGAAGCCGAGGCTCATGGAGGTGGAGGTGTTCAAGCGAACGCTCCGGGCCGCGGAACGGCAATACTTAGCACCATCGTCGTAATAACTATAACTGCCTCCGCGCACTGCATAGTACGGTTCTATGTCCTCTTGTACCGGATCCACTACCGGTGTTTCCGGATACCTGTTTTTCGCGTCCAGACACCATTCCATCACATTCCCATGCATATCATACAATCCCCAGTCGTTCGGCCGTTTCTGGCCTACCGGATGGGTCTTGCTCTCGCTGTTGCACCAATACCAGCCCACAGGATCCAGATGGGGACATTCACCATAGATTTGGTCGTCTGTCTCAATATTGGTTCCATTGTTGAAAGCTGTCATTGTTCCGGCACGACAGGCGTATTCCCACTGCGCTTCGGTCGGCAGAGTGTATTCATATCCCTTTAGCAAACGGCCTGCCGCTTGTTCTCTCTCCGTTAGTTTCTCGCAGAACTCCATCGCGTCATTCCAGCTAACACTCTCCACCGGCTGATCGGCTCCTTTGAAACGGGAAGGATTTTCTCCCATGATGGCCTCATACTGGGCCTGAGTCACTTCATACTTGCCCAGCCAGTAGCCCCTGGTCAGGGTCACTTTGTGCAGGGTTTCATCCCCGCCGGCACCCAGTTCATCTTCCGGACTGCCCATCATGAAGGTGCCCCGCGAGATCCAGATCATGTTTAGACTGACACCGCCCGGCAATAATGTCGAGAAATCCTCACCCGGCAAAACAGGTTGAACTTCCCCGCCGCTCTGAGAGCAGAAAAAGAGTTTTTTGTCGTTGAACGAGACCTTGTACGGGCTGGAGGCCGACGCGACTTCGGTCCAGTTGACCGCGTCCGTACTTTGGAGCAGCGTCCCGGTATAGGTCACTATCAGATTGGTTCCGTCCATTTTACAGCTGATAGTCGGCTCGGTAGCCAAAGCTGTTACCGAAGCTAATACCAGAGACAAAAAAACTGTAAAAATTTTAGTATTCATGATTTTTTAATTATCCATTGTTATCAATGGATTCCAAGAAAGGAATGTAGCACATATTTCAAAAAACCACAAGGGGGATAAAAGAAACCACGGTGGGACACAGATAAATTATTCAATAACAACATATTATCTGTGTGTATCTGTGTTAATCTGTGGTTCTTTTCATTCCATCTGTGGTTCTTTATTCTTTATATCTGTTCTCTGGCTTCAGCCAGAGCGATGGCGATCGAGGTCACAGCCGCTGTCGCGCAGCGCAGCACCAGCGGACCCAGTGTCGTGGGCAAGGCTCCGTTCTGGCGGAGCAGTTCATATTCTTCCGGGGTGAAATCGCCTTCGGGGCCGACCCAAATCTCGATCGTTTCGACCGGACGCTGATATTTTTCCTTGAAATCCCGGAACCAGAAATGGTGTGAACGTGTCTCCGGCTCCAGCGAGGCGACAAAGGACAGATCTGTCCGAGGTCTCTGTGTCAGCCATTCTTTGATGCCGCACGGACGTTCCACCTGCGGCAGCCAAAGCCCGCCGCACTGCTTGCAGGATTCCCGGGCGATCATATTCCATTTTTCCACTTTCGCGTCCGCGTCACGCGCGGTGGATACCCGCACTTCCGTGCGCTGGCTCAGCAGCGGAACGATCCGGCTCACCCCCAGTTCGGTCGCTTTCTGGACGATGTCTTCCATCAGTCCGCCTTTGGGCAACGCCTGCACCAGTGTCACGCTCCAGGGCAGAGGATCACGGTATTCGCACTTCTCCACCCCCAGTTCCACACGGGATTTGCTCACCGACAGCACCCGGCAGGTGAATTGATGTCCCTGACCGTCCAGCACCCACAGTTCATCCCCCGGCTGCGCGCGAAGCACACGAGCCGCGTGATAAGCCTCACCCTCCTCCAGCGTCAATGAACGGGGCGCAAAGTCCTTATCCGACCCCGCCGCGCCTGTGTTGACAAAAAATCTGCGCATCCTCTTAACGTATCAGCGTCTTATTCACGGCCGCTCAGCCAGTTCTTGATACGCTCCAGGAATCCCTGGCTCATAGGATTGACATCCTGCTTGCAAAGCTGCGCGAACTCCTTCAGTTTCTCCTTCTGGGCTGAATCCAGATGGCGCGGGACTTCCACCATCACCCGGACGTGCAGATCCCCGGTGCCGTGACCATGGACATTCTTCACACCCATGCCGCGCAGACGGAAGACCGTGCCCGACTGAGTCCCCTCCGGGATGACGATGCGCTTCTTGCCCTGCAAAGTGGGGGCTTCCAGCTCACCGCCCAATGCCGCCGTCACGAACGGAATCGGCATATCGCAGATCAGATCGTCGCCGTCACGCTCAAACAGATCGTGCGGCTTGACGCTCAGAAATACGTA
>JAEENR010000249.1 GCA_016283885.1 Verrucomicrobiota bacterium | reverse complement strand
CGCCGGGGAATGATGCGTGACAAGGCCGGCAGCGCTGTCGATGATCTGATCGAAAAGCTGATCCCCTTGTTAGAACCCGGTGACATCATTATTGACGGCGGCAATTCTCATTTCACAGACACGATCCGCCGGACAAAATATGTGGAAAGTAAAGGATTGCTCTATATCGGAACCGGCGTATCCGGCGGCGAGGAAGGCGCACGCCGCGGACCTTCCATGATGCCGGGCGGCTCCCCTGCCGCTTGGGAAAGCGTCAAGCCGATCTTTCAATCCGTTTGCGCAAAAGTTGAAAGCGGTGAGCCTTGCTGTGACTGGGTCGGAGCCAACGGTGCCGGGCATTTTGTCAAAATGGTCCATAATGGCATCGAATACGGAGATATGCAGTTGATTTGCGAAGCTTATCACCTGATGGCTGCCGGACTGCGTATGACTCCCGATGAGATCCATCAGGTGTTCGCGGAATGGAACAAAGGCGAACTCGATTCCTATCTCATTGAAATCACCCGTGACATCTTTGCCTACAAAGACACTGATGGAAGCGCTCTGGTGGACAACATCCTGGACGTCGCCGGCCAAAAAGGTACCGGCAAATGGACGGTCAATACCTCTCTGGACACAGGAATGCCGGTTTCACTGATTGCAGAAGCTGTTTTCGCGCGCTGTGTTTCCGCGCTCAAAGAAGAACGTGTCAAGGCGGCACGCAAACTGAAAGGCCCCAGACCCGCTATTTCCACAAATCGGGACAAATTCATCGCAGAAATACGCTCGGCTCTTTACGCTTCCAAGATCGTTTCCTACGCTCAGGGATATATGCTGATGCGTGAAGCGGCGGAAGAATACGGTTGGAAACTGAACTATGGAAATATCGCCCTGATGTGGCGCGGCGGCTGTATCATCCGCAGCGTTTTTCTGGGAAAGATCAAAGAAGCCTTTGACAAGAATCCCAAACTGAAATGTCTGCTTCTGGATGATTTCTTCCGCAAAGCCATCAAAGACAATCAGCGTGCCTGGCGTGATGTCATCGCCACAGCCGCTAAGAAAGGGATCCCCGTTCCTGCGTTTTCCACCGCACTGGCCTTTTATGATTCATACCGCGCGGCACGTCTGCCCATCAATCTTTTGCAGGCACAGCGGGATTATTTTGGAGCCCATACTTATGAACGGATAGATCGGCCTCGCGGTCAGTTCTTCCATACAAATTGGACCGGCCACGGCGGAAATACCGTTTCCACCGCGTACAACGCGTAAACCGGACATTGACTGTGCATAATAAATCGGAAAATGGATGTGATAAAGCTCCTGTCTGGGTAACAGGCGCGGGCGGTTTGATTGGCAGTTATCTTGTCAAGACTTTCTCCGCGAAAGGGCTCTCGGTTCGGGGAATCACGCACCGGGAGATGGAGCTGACCAACTGCGGTCAGGTGATGGACGCGTTTGTCAAAGATCATCCTGCCGCCGTCATCCATTGCGCTGCCATCAGCAGCAGTGTGATCTGCCAGCAAAACCCCGGTTTGGCACGCAGAGTCAATGTTTTCACTACTCGTTTTCTATCGGACATCGCGTCGGATATCCCCTTCTTTTTCTTTTCAACGGATCTCGTTTTTGACGGCAAACAAGGAAATTACCAGCCGGAAGATCCCGTCAATCCGCTGAGTATCTACGGTGAGACCAAGGCAGAAGCTGAGCAGTATATCCTGAGCAATCCCAAACATACCGTCATCCGCACTTCTCTAAACGGAGGCATCTCTCCCAGAGGCAACCGCGGATTCAACGAAGAGATCCGCAACGCCTGGAAAGCAGGCAGGGAGCTATGCTTCTTTTCCGATGAATACCGCTGTCCGATCGCAGCAAAACTGACAGCAGAGATCGTGGGCGAACTGTTGGAAAAACAAGTTGCCGGCATCGTTCATGTCGCCGGTGGAAAACGTCTTTCCAGATACGAGATCGCGACCCTGCTGGCCGGGATATACACCGATATCAAACCTCTCATGAAGGAAGGCTCTTTACGGGAATACAAAGGAGCGCCACGCTCACCGGATACTTCGCTGGATATAAGCCAGACCGAAGAGATACTCGGTCATTCCATTCCCGGTTTGGGCGAATGGCTTCAGCAAAATCCCAATGAACCCTTCTGACCAATGTGAGTCAAGCCCTCCGTATCGGGGACGCGTTGCTCCTTCCCCGACCGGTTATCTGCATCTGGGACACGCACGCACTTTTTACACCGCTTATTCCAGAGCTTTACAGCACAACGGCACTCTCATCTACCGGGATGAGGATCTGGATTTTCAACGCTGCAAACCTGAATTCAGCCAGGCAGCTGTGGAAGATCTTCTCTGGCTGGGCATCCACTGGGAAGGCGGCATCATCCGCCAAAGTCAACGACTGCCGCTCTACCGGGAGACTTTTGAAAAGCTAAAAAAAGACGGTTTTATCTACCCTTGCACCTGTTCCCGCAAGGATGTGGCTCAGGCTGCTTCCGCTCCGCATCCTTCCCCGGATGGAGAACCGATTTATCCCGGAACATGCCGGGAACGCTCTAGCCGGGATATTCCCCGCGGTGCACAAATCGTCTGGCGTTTTCGAGTGCCGGATGGAGAACGCGTCCGCTTCCATGACGGGCGTTTCGGGGACCAGTCTTTTAGCGCGGGGAAAAGTGAAAACGCGGACTTTGGCGATTTCATCATTTGGAGGCATGACGATCTGCCCTCCTATCAGCTGGCCGTTACCGTGGATGACGCGCAAATGGGGATCACGGAAGTTGTTCGCGGAGCGGATCTGCTTCTTTCCACAGCCCGCCAGCTGCTTCTCTATCGGGCATTAGGGCTGAAATCTCCCTGTTTTTATCATTGTCCGTTGGTGACGGATGAAAACGGCAACCGTCTGGCCAAGCGCTGTGATTCACTCTCACTGCGTGCCTTGAGAAACAGCGGGATCAGTCCGCAAGAGATTATTTCAAAGTGGTGCGATGATGTTTAGGAATCATCTCTCCCGATAGCCTCTACGGGACAAGAGGAAAATGCTTGCGCACAACGTTCTTCCTCTTCCGGGGTTTCCGGCTGTTTGGCCACATAAGCATGACCTTCATCACTGCGCGCGAAATTGCCTCTTGCCGTCTCACTGCATAGATCACAGTCTATGCATTGACTATCCACAAAATACCGCCCAGGAACATTCTGGGGAAAACTATTTGCTCTATCTGCCATAAAATCTCTTAACTCTGTTTTTCTTTTTTAAATTCTATTTCAAACGACTCAATATCTTTTTGTACTCACGGCAGCGTCGGGCTATATCCGGAGCGTTGAGGATGTCCGAGACAGCGCAAACTCGCCGGGCTCCGGCTTCCATGACCTGTTCCAAATTGCTCAGATTGACACTGCCGATCGCAAACCAGGGAATACGGATATTCTCAGATGCCCAGCGAACATATTCCAAAGTCACCGGAACTGCCTGCGGTTTCGTCCTGGTAGCAAAGACCGGCCCTACACCCAGATAAACAGCACCGGCCTCGACCGCTCTCAGCGCCTGAGCCGGGGCATGGCTGCTCAATCCCACATCAGGAAATCCAGCGGAAACCGTCTTCCCCTGAAACACATCCTGCACCGTATGATACCCACCGTCAAAAAAATCTTCTTGTCCCAGGTGGACATACTCTGCTCCGACCGCCAGTGCGGCCTCCAGATGATCATTGATGACTAATGGGACCCCTGCAGCTTGCGTAATGGGATGGACCCGTTCCGCGATGCGGATCACTTCTTCCACAGAGGCTGTTTTCATCCTTAACTGAATGATGTCTGATCCACCCTCCACCAATGCGCGGGCAATATCTTCCGGACGGCGGCCGTTCAAATAAGCCCCGTCAATAAAGGTGTAAAGATGACAATCTTGGATCTGATTCACAACAATATGTATGCTTTTGACATCAGGGATGATGCCCGGCCGCCAGACTGCATCCCAGCCAGTAGCCGCCCCATAACACCAGCAGACAAACCGCGGGAGTCCCCAGTATATTGATCGCCGCGTATCCGTAATGATGGATCTTGATCAAATGCAGGGTCTGAAGCCCCAGCGCGGCCAGCGTGGAATACCCTCCGCAAAAACCGCTCATCAGCAGGAATCTCCCTTCCTGACTCATCCAGCCTCCGCGGGTGAACGCAAACGCCGCGAAAACTCCCATCAGGAAACAACTGATCAAATTGATCACAAACGTCCCGACAGGAAAAACAAAAGTCGCCCGGCTGATCCATTGATCCATTCCGTAACGCAATGCGCATCCCGCGGCACCCCCGGCCGCTACATAGATGAAAGGCATTATCCCGCTCATGTTCCCCTAAAAGTCACGGATATCGCGGATATCCTTTCCCCGCATCCAAACATACCGGAACATCAGCGCCCGCAAAACAGCCGTCACCGGGATCGCCAGCAGCGCTCCCAGAACGCCGCCCATCAAAGTAGCACCCACGAGGACGGCCACAATAATGATAGCCGGATGCATACCGACCCGGTCCCCGATCACTCTGGGGAAGACGATATACCCGTCAAAAAGGTGAACAATGATGTAAAGTCCCACTACTAAAAGCGGATGCATCCAATCATTGAACTGAACGGCAGCCAGCAGGACCGCCGGCACAATGGAAAGCGCCATCCCCAAATAAGGAATGATGCTGAAGACACCGGCCGCCGCGCCGATTAGGATGGCATATTTCATTCCAATGCAAAGGAAACCGATGGTCAGCAATATCCCTTCGCAAAGCGCCACCAGCACCTGCCCCCGGAAAAACACCACCATGGATTCGCTGACCGTATTCAGGAACCAGATCGCCTCCTCTTTGGCCTTGGACTCCCACAGCGGCACATAATTCCGCCAGCGCATATTGATCGTTTCCCGTTCCACCAGAAAATAATAGGTATAGACCGGCACCAAAATGACACCGATCAGGAAGCTCCCCAGCGAAAGCACACGGGATACATGTCCCATGATCCATCCCCCGGCCACCTCGAATACATTGCCGAACCACTTTTGGAACGAATCGCCCACTCCCTGATCCCAGGCGATCCTCAAACGATCCGCCCAGCCGGAGGCCGCCAGCGACTCATTGAAATGATTCACCTGCGTCTCCACATACAGCCTCAGTTTATTCAGCAAAACCGGAGAATTCCGAATAAAATCATCTATTTCAACAACCAGCAAAGGAATCAGCCAGGACAGGACCAACGCCAGGATCCC
>JAEENR010000248.1 GCA_016283885.1 Verrucomicrobiota bacterium | reverse complement strand
GCTCTGATATAGCGTTCCGGTATAAGTTATTATAAACTCATGCCCGTTGATTTTGTAACTAAGGCTCGGAGTCGCGGCCTGAGCGGCCACCGCCGTTAAAGCCAGACCCAACAGCCCGGCCATGATCTTGTAGTTGTTCATCGTATGTTTACCCGTCCAAAAGAGCATAACCTAAACAAGATAGCACATATTTCCCAAAACCGCAAGACCGAACGTCGGCCCCGCACCGAACGTCGGCCTCGCGATAATAAATGATTCCATAACAAATATCTGTGTCCATCCGTGGTTGTTTTACATGAAAAAATCCCCGGCGGACTTAAAACCGTCGGGGATCTTTGTTTCGTTCAGCGGACTGCCTTATTTACGGCGGGGATCCACCGGCTGGCAGGTGTAGCTGTTGGGGTCGTACATGCCCAGACGCTTGAACATCTCGATGGCAAAATGACGATGTCCCAGTCCATTGGGATGGATATGGTCGTTCATCCAGGAATCGCGCAGCTCCGGTGTGGTGCAGTTCTTCACCCACCAGCCGTGCTGATCCACCAGGATGACACCCTGCTCGCGGGCGACCTGATCCACGATGGCGGAATACTCATCGGTGTGGGTCTGGAGTTTATCCTTTTCCACATCCACCAGATTCAGGTTGTGCAGGATGGGCACCGCGCCGATGTCACGGATGCGCTTGACCAGCGAGGTCAGGTTCAGACGGAATTCCTCTTTCTTTTCGGGACTGCCGCCGCGGCGTGTGTCGTTCATGCCGATCATAACGGAAACGACCTGGGGATTGAACTCGCCGATGCGGCGCTTGAATGTTCTCAGGATGCCGTCAGCGGTATCGCCGCTGATGCCGGTCTTGATGATGACATCGAACGGCCGCCAGTACTCGGCGCGGACACGTTCCTCAAAATGCTCGGCATAGCTGCGCTCGCCCAGGGTATGCACCAGCGCGTGAGTGATGCTGTCGCCGGTAAAGACCCAGTTGATGGGTGTGCGCTTGTCGGCCAGCATCGCCTGGATGCGCGCCAGGTCCTTGTCGGGATCGCCCGGCATCGTTCCCGGATAGAGCATATCCAAAGTGTCCAGATTGAACCGCACGGAGATCTCATAAGCAGGCTGATCATTGGTCCAGTGGCCGTAGGTGATGTTCAGGAAATCGCCTGTGGGCAGGAGCTGCACGGTGGGATAAGCGCAGTCACCGGTCCAGCCGCCGGGTTCTTTGAAATTCTTCTTGAGACGTATCCGGTACTGCCCTACCCGGCCAAAGACCAGATCCTCATAAGTACCGACCCAGCCGACCCAGTCGCCGTAAGTGTCGGAATGATAGCCCTGGGGCTGCATATCACGGAAGGTGATATACAAACGGCCATCGGGCGCATAGATCGGCGTATGGCGGTCGCCGTTCAGCTCCGGCGGCAGGGCGCGCGGCGCGGTCCAGGTCTTGCCCTCGTCATTGGAGAACATGATCTGGGAATTCTCGCGGCGTGAATTTTCCCGCAGCAGCATGGCCAGCTGTTTGCCGTCCGGGGAACGGACCACGCCCGGTTCGCAAAGGTGCATCTGCGAGCTGGCATAGATGGCCCTGGGCTGTTCCCAGGTCACACCGCCGTCAAAACTTTCCACCGTGTAAAGTGTAAAGACCACCGGATTTTTCACTTGCCGCTGAGCGGTAAAGAACCTGCCGTCATCATGGAAGAAAGCCATGTAATGCCCCGGCTCCTTCAAAGCGATCTGGCTGGCCATGCCTACGACACCGCCCCATTCGCCCGCCGGTTTCAGCTCGCTCCAGGTCTCGCCTTCATCCTCGGACAAGGCATAGCGTGTCGGGTACAGCGAAGACCACAATATGATGCGTTTCTTGCCTTCCTTGTCCACAGTGCGGTAAACGATAGGCGTTTCCAGACTGGTGGCCCAGCTCTCCGGCACGGGCAGACGGTCGCTCCAGGTCCAGCCCTGGTCGGTGCTCTTCTTCATCAGGATGGGGCCCTTGCCATGCCCCTGCGGATACACGCAGATGATGGTCTTGCCGTCATCCAGCATCACGCTGCTGGGATGCCCCAGATAGGTATTTTCCTGCTGGTCAATGATCTTCTGCATATTGACCTGGTCATCCAAATCGATCAGCGGCACTGAAAAAGCCATCAGATCCGCCGCGGAGGAAAAAGCGAACACCCCTGCCAAAGCGGCCAGGGTCCCGCTCCATCGTCTAAAACTTTTACTCATATTCTTCATACTCCAGAACGGCATTATTCTGCCCGTCCTCCGCCAAAAATGCAAGTACAACCCCGGCCAACATGAAAAAATGCTGGACTTACCGGGGGCATATTGGGAATAATTTGCGCGGTTATGGGACGTCAGTGGTTATATGCAAAACGGCTGGTGGCTTCTAAAAAGAAAACACAAGCCACAGGTAAACTCGTTCGAGAAATTATGATCGCGGCGCGCATGGGCGGGGCTGATCCCGACCTGAACGCGCGTCTGGCCGCCGCTCTGGAAAAAGCGCGCAAGGAAAGTGTCTCTCGCGACGCTATCGAACGCGCCATCAAGAAGGGCGCCGGCATCGGCGAAGAAAAAATGGCAATGGATCAGGTCATCTTTGAGGGGTACGCTCCCCACAAAGTTCCTGTCATTGTGGAAGTTTATACCGACAACCCCAACCGTACCGCGCCGGAGATGCGTGTGCTCTTCCGCAAAGGCGTGCTGGGCAACGCCGGCAGCAACCGTTTCCTCTTTGACCAGGTCGGTCTGGTAGAAGGCTATCTGCCCGATGGAGATATGGATCCGGAAGAAGCCGCTATCGAGGCCGGAGCCAATGAAGTGGTCCCCATTTCCAGCTCGGACAACAACGACATTCCCGAAGACGCTAAGGGCTACCGTTTTATTACCGAGCGCACCGCCATCCACGCGGTTTCCACCTGGCTCTCCTCTCACGGCTGGAAGATCGTGACCAGTGAGATCGGGTATCTGCCCAAGAACTATCCCGAACTGACAGAGGAACAAATGGTCGAAGTGGGCGAATTTCTCCAGGCACTGGACGATCATGACGATGTTCATCGTGTGTGGGCCGCGGTGAAATAGCATTTTCATCCCCCTCGGAAAGAGAAATATAAAAATAAGAAAACAGATCCGGCAAAGGGTCTGTTTTCTTGTTTTTCGGAAGTTTTACTTTCAATATTCGGAAGTTTATCTCAGGTTTTTTGCCCCGTCTTTTGCAAAGATAAACTTCCGATTGCGAATTTTTGACGAAACGATATCACATTCTTTCCGACAGGATTTACAGGATTAGATTTACTTTTTAAAAATGAAAATTTCTAATGCCGATTTTGTGATCAATGCTGAACGTTTGACCTTTGCAGTTTGATTGGATAACGTGGTCCATATAATATCTGTTTTTCATATCCATCTGCCTCGACTTCAACTCGTTTAATGAACTCATCCGAATTATCCAGATGTGTGGGCAACAGCGATCCCGAAGATGGTATTCCGCACCACATAATTAAATGCCATCCTCCCTTCTTGACTCTAAACATCCCATCCTCTTCAGTCAGCACCTGTTGTGAATATCGTTGTGTTGAAACTGTCACTTTCGCACCTTGGATCGGTTCATTTGTTTCGGAGTCGATTACACGACCAATACACTCTGATATGTGAATTTTGTAATGCGGAATTGGCAGTATATAACAACCTGATGTAAACACCCCCATACAGATCACAATGGAGAGAAATATAACTTTAATTTTCTTCTTATTCAAAATACTATATTTCTATCTTCTTTATAACAACTTAACAGCAATTTCTTTCTCTGTGAAGCGGTATTTCTGATTAGGAGAACGCGGTGATCAGTCTGGGTTATTCTCGCTACTTGCTGGGGCAGCATTATCCTCTTTCCATTCGCCGATGATCAGATTACGGCTTTGCAGATTATTCTTTTCACCCAAAAGCGCGTTGCCAAAGAACTGCTCCAGATAGACTAACGTTGGATGGACGTTCTTTGGGATATTCACGTAATTTGCTCGCACCAGCGCATTTCGGAAGAAATATGAATTCTCAGCGAAGATGTCATTTGTGATCTCAAAACCCA
>JAEENR010000247.1 GCA_016283885.1 Verrucomicrobiota bacterium | reverse complement strand
CCGGCTATTATCATATCACCCCTGACGGGGTTTCAGAATGGATCCCTGCGGGATCAAATAACGAAAAAGACGCGCGGGTCGCGCGTCTCTACGGTTCATCTTGTTGCAAGTCAATAAATTATCTGTGTGTATCTGTGTCCATCTGTGGTTCTTTGAAACCTATCGATCCTTGTAATCTTCCACCAGGGAGATCTTATCCAGATAGATGTTTTGTCCGGCCATGGAGGCATCGCTCAGACAGCCGAAGAAGTACACGCCGGTGATGACGGAGTTTTCTGTCAGCCGTGCCTTGGTTCCGTATTGGGGCATATTCTGGACCGGGAAGGCGAACCATCCTTTGAAACCTTTGACGGAGGAACCCTGCGCCGCGCCGAAACAGCCGTCATCGCCGTGACTCATTTGGACCCACTCATTCGAGCCGTCCGCCTTGTAGAAAAAGTCGCTGGGTTCATCCAGCACGTCTGTGCAGTAGGCACGCGAGAGACGGTTGTTGACGATCAGGCCGAAGTTGGCTTTGCGGAAGTCGATGGGAGCCGTGTCGCCGGTCAGATCCATCCAGACTTTGAGATACTTGTTCTTTCCCAGACGGCCCGGTTTTTCCAGGGTCATTTTGACTTCAAAGTTATCGGCTGTATTGTTGCCGTAATACTTTTCGCGGGCAACGGACAGAGCTTTGCCGCCGTCCTGTCCGCGGTCCGCGCTGATGCGGGCAAGGATCTCCGTGGGGTGAGCCTCCTCGGTCAGGTTGTCTTTGAAGCCGCAGAGAAGGAATTCCGGGGTGTAGTTGTCAAAATCCAGGATGACATTGTTCTGGAAGATCACCGCGGTCTCCGGCACGATATCCGGTTTGCGGTCGTGGATGTAGGTCATATAGGTCTCGAGCTCCGAACCGTCTTCGTGCGCGATAAAGACACGCGCGCCGCTCATTTCCTCATCCCAGTAGGCCAGGGGACTGACCGTGGAGCAGTAGCAGAGCTTTACGCCGCAGTAATCGAGCATGAAATCGTTCACATGGTCATGGCCGAAGACCATGGCCTTGATATCGCCGCGGTCCAGGATAGCCGTGAAGAGACCGGAATTCAGCTCCGCGGCGCAGATATCCTCATTCTTTTCGCCAGTCCAGCGGATCCCCTCGCGGTTCACCCAGGCATTGTAAGCCTCGTGGATGGGGATATGGAAGGCCATCAGACCGGGGATCTTCCTGCCGTTTTCCTTTTCCATCAGGATAGAGGACTGGTAATACCACAAGACCTGATCGGTTTTCAGATGGGCGTAGGAACTGTTGCGGTAGCCCTCGAAAAGCGATTTTACGGGCATGATCTGCTTTTTCAGATCGCTGCTGATATAGTCGCCGGAATCCAGAGCCCAGATATTGAAAGCGATCTTGTCGCTGTTATGCGCCAGCACGGGGAGGATATAATTCCCCACACCGCTGACATTTTCATCACCGGCCTTGGAAACGCACCACTCAAAGCTCTCATAAACTTTCTGCTGCTCCGGCCGGGAAATGGAATCCTTGTGCTCACTGTCATGGTTCCCATAGACGTGCGCCCAGGGGATATTCCGGCTTTCGATGTAGCCGACCATGTCTTTCAGGCACGAGCGGAGAGATTCCTCGGTGATATTGTGTCCCCAGTGATTGTCGCCGTCGAAAAAGACAAAATCCGGATTCTCCCGCGCGACCAGTGTCTGGATATTGGTGATGACCAGTTCGGGCAGATGATCGCCGCCGCCGTGGATATCGGAAAAGAACAGCATCTTGAAGGTGCCGTCCTCATGGAAACGGAGCGTCTTTTTGGTCTGGATCAGCTGTTTATAAGAAGTCAGTTCGTTCGTGGGAGTTTCCGCCGCGCCGGCCGTCAGAGTCATAGCGGCCGCGGCCGCAAAAAGTGCTAAAGTCGTTTTTAAAATCTGTTTTTTCATAGTATGGATGTTTGTTTTTACCTAAACAACGTCACAGGGCTGAGAATAACAAAAAAGTGAAAAAAACGCCACAATATGTTGCGATGATGCTTCCGGGGCTAATTGGAAAAACTGTACAGCGCCATGGCCGCCACCATCAGCACGGACATGACCAGCCGTCTTTTCCAGACATGGGAGCGCACCGCCGGCTCCACATGGCGCATCCCCCAGTGCGAGACCAGCGCGCCGATCAGCACGGACATGATCCCTCTGGAAGAAACGATGATATTGGCGAAGACCACATCCACCAGCGAGAATCCGATGAATAAGAAGATCATTGCCGCGAAATAGCACAGACCGCACGGCAGAGCGTCCATCATCAGCCGGGTGGAGCGCTGGGTGAACCCCAGCAGCGGCAGTGTGACTGCCGCGCAGCTGGTATAAACCACGCCGACCGTTCCCAGCGAGCCGATCAGAATATTCTCACCCTCGACCGCGCCGATCAGCTCTTTGATCAAAATATCACATTCGCAGAAACATACCAGCATGATAAACATCCAGATGCCGCCCTTGAGACTGATGCGTGTCCCGGAAAAATTCATTCCCACCGCGGCCGCCGTGCAAAGGAAAACGGCTCCCAGCTTCAGCAGGGAAAACGTCGTGTGCTGAAAGAAAAAACACATCCCCACCAGGAACACCAGCTTCAGCCCCGTCAAAGACGAAAGCCGCGAAGCCTCGATCTCGCGTGAACACTTGAAAAACGCGATCTGCCCCAGCAGGATAGTGAAAATGATCCCGAACAGCGTCCAGCCGTTATAAGAATTGATCTCCATCGAAAACCGTCTGTACAGAAACGGTAAAAGAAAAGCCGAAAAAATACCGATCCAGAGCTGCGAATAGATCGCCAGGCCGAACGCGCTGTGGTTCTTGGCGATATAGATCCGGGAGAAAATATAGGATACCGATTGGATAAAAGCCGTTATAAAACAAAGGATCGCACCAAGTAACATAAACCGACCGCTATACGGAGTTTACAAAACAAAAATCCAGGCGACTTGCCCGGTTCAACTGTCATAAATTTTTTACACAAACATGGTTAGGAGCCATGTACCCGGAACAGAGCCTACCCGACCCCGGCAGAGGCATCAAGTATTTTTTTGAGCCGCCGCGCCGTTGAAATACAGGTTGCATTCGTGCCTCGCTCTTTATAGAATAAGCGCTGTCATAATGTACAGCTCTCAAGGCCGTATCATGGAGAAAAAGATCGTATGAATATCATTTCTAAAAACTATATCGTATCCGCGCTGGTCGGCATGACCTGCGTGGCCGCTGTCTCTCAGCTTCAAGCCGGTCAACCCGATCCCCGCTATCGGATCCATGACTGGGAACGTCCTCAGCCCGAACAGATCGACCCCGGTTTTGTGGGCAATAACGAAAGAACAGGCAAGGCTCCTGCCGACGCGGTCGTCCTTTTTGACGGTGCTAATCTGGATAACTGGGTCGCCATGGACGGCGCACCGACCAAGTGGGTCGTAAAAGAAGGCGTGATGGAATGCGTGCCCGGTTCCGGCATGATCCGCTCCCTGCAGTGCTTTGGCGACTGCCAGCTGCACGTGGAATGGGCCGAGCCCGAAAACATTTCCGGTTCCAGCCAGGGCCGCGGCAACAGCGGTGTCTTCTTGGGCGGCGGCCGTTATGAAATACAGGTGCTGGACAATTACAATAACCGCACTTACGCTGACGGTTACGCGGGTGCTATCTATGCCCAGTATCCGCCGGAAGTGAACCCCATCCGCAAACCGGGCGAGTGGAACACTTACGACATCGTCTATATCGCGCCCCGTTTCGATAAAGAGGGCAATGTGACCTCTCCGGCCCGCATCACCCTGTTCTTCAACGGCGTGCTGGTGCAGTGGGACCGCGAGCTGACCGGTCCGACCAACTGGCTGAGCCGTGACCCGTATCAGGCTCACGACTATAAGCAGCCCATCGCTTTCCAGGATCACGGCAACCCCGTGAAGTTTCGCAATGTCTGGGTGCGTGAAATGGGATGCAAAGACAAAGTCTTCAAATACTCCAACAAATATCTGGACGGTCTGACCGGCATCTACAAAGGCGCGCAGACCTGGGAGATCTACCGTGACGGTGAAAGCCTGTACCTGAGCTGGCCGAACAACCGCAGCAAGGTCTGGAAGATGACCGCCGAAAGCCCGACCCACTTTGTGACCGAGCGCACGGCCTTCAGCTTTGACTTCGATGACTTTAACGATCAGGGCATCCCCCAGACCGTTTACTGGAACATGGAAGGCAATCACAACAAGCTGACCCGCCAGAAACCGGCCGAGAAGAAATAATTCTTACAAGATAAAATAAATTATTTAATATAAATGAATTACACAAGAGACGGGTGAACAGCCCGTCTCTTTTTTATTTTTTGCCGAGAAACAGTCTTTACTTTTCATCCTGATGAAGTCAAGATGCTGTCCGTGTGTGCTCTATGAGCATTCACGCATACGAAATACGCCCTGATGCGGATAAATATCAAAAGTTTATTCTATGCCGCGCCGGCCTTGATGATCGCCTGGCCGGGGACAGGCTGTGACTATGAAGCCGGGCTCACTTTTGAAAAAGACGGTCTGGCTTATCATGTCCTGACTCAAGACCCTGCCGCCAAAGTCGGTACCGTTTCGGTTTGGCCCGGCTCCGCGCGTATGACCGGCGACCTGGTCATCCCGGAGTCTCTGACCGTGAACGGGATAGAATACTTTGTGGAACTGCTGGGATCCTTTCGGGATCAGTCTATCCGTTCGATCCGGATCCCGGAAGGCGTTTCGGTCATTATGGATGGAGCCTTTGAGCGGTGCGGACAGCTGACCTCAGCGGAGATACCCGGCAGCGTTACCATCATCTACAGCAGGACCTTCTACGGCTGTTCCAATCTGACAGAACTCAAACTGCTTGAAGGAGTGAGAGATATCAATCGTTATGCCTTCTCCTTCTGCGAAAAACTCAAATCAGTCGAGATCCCGGACAGTCTGCTGTGGATCGAGAAGCAGGCGTTCGAGGGCTGCGGCATGAGCGAACCGGAAAAAGAATCCCTGATCCGCCGGGCAGAGCAGAACCGCGAGAGGGAACACTCCCGAAAGAAAAAAAATTCGGATCTGCTCGATTCCTTCGACCTCTTTGAATCGCTCTGACAGAAACCCGGCCAAGTTTTTGACCGATTCTTGGCTTTTTAGATTTACTTTTGAGCCTGTGTGAGTTATTCTGTCAACGCGGTGAGTTTCCGTCGCGTTCACGTGCGGCGGTTTCACCCGGTTTGTCATTTGCTAAGAAACAAAAAACGGTATGAGTTCTGAAAAATCATTGCTGAGGAACTGTTTTAGCCTGCTCGGGATCGTTATTTCCCTGGGTGCGCTATTCGCTTTTGCGCTTTTGATGATCGCGGATGTCCTTTACGGGCACAGCGGTCCCTATTTCGGCCTGGTCGCCTATATCATGGTGCCGGGCGCGCTCGTTTGCGGTCTGGGTCTGATCGTGGCGGGTGTGATCATGCAGTACCTGGTGAATAACTACCAGGCAGATCCGGCGCACCAGAGCTGCAGTCTGACCCATAAAGACGAATGCTGTTACTGTACCTGGTTCAAGGGGTTTGTCAAAGGCTTCAGACTGCCCGACCTGAACATCAGCCTCACCAAGTGCTCCACTTGGCTGAGTCTGATCGTGATACTGATCGTTCTGGGTATCGCCGGAGCGGTGCTCTGTCTGGCCGCCATCAATGCCTATCACTGGACCGAAGACGATGAA
>JAEENR010000246.1 GCA_016283885.1 Verrucomicrobiota bacterium | reverse complement strand
GTGTGGATTTGTGTTTTTTTAATGTTTATCCGGGGCTCTTTCGATCCGATTTCATCCCGGGAGCAAAAAAAACTTGCTTCTCATGTCTTTCTGTTTTTAGACTGAAGAGCACTCTGTCGCGTAAAGATGAAGATGTTTTTTAATAAAGTACCGAGTGGTCATACGATACCGTTATTCATGAGCGGGTCAGCTTTGCTCGCGTTAAGCCTGTTTTTTTGCGGATGTTCTCCCAAAGTGGAAACTCTCCCGGATTGGTCTGCCGAACCGATAGACGGGCTTGCGGTCCAGCAAGAACTGAATATCTCGTATCCTTTGGATGAGGCCATGTTTCCACCGGAGATCATCGCGCCGGTTTTTAACTGGGTCGATGAGAATAAGCTGGTCGATCGCTGGGTAGTCGGGTTCGACATCGGTACAAACGCGCATCGTTTCCTTTGTTCTCAGCCGACATGGCGGCCGGACTCGGAAGTGTGGAAGCAGATGAAGTCCGTTTCGGTGGATAAACCTCTGTCCGTTAGTGTGGTTGGATATAATTCGCAGAGTGCCGGAGCTCCGGTTTCCAAGTCGAGTGTCCGCATCTATACTTCGCAGGATGAAGTGGGCGCGCCTATTTTTTACCGCGAGGTGATCCTGCCGTTCATTGACGCGGTGATAGATCCCTCCAAACTGCGCTGGCGCTATGGTTCTATTGATATGGAAGAGCAGCCGCCGATCGTTCTGGAAGGGCTGCCGGTTTGCGGGAATTGCCATTCTTTTTCCGCGGATGGTTCCATTCTGGCTATGGATGTGGATTATGCCAACAGCAAGGGGTCTTATGTGATCACACGTATCCAGGAAGAAATGAATCTGAATACCAGCGATGTGATCACCTGGAACGACTTCCGCAAGGAAGACCGGGAACAGACCTTTGGACTCCTTTCTCAAATCTCTCCCGATGGCCGGTACGTTTTGAGTACCGTAAAGGATAAATCCGTCTTTGTGCCGATGGAGGATCTCTATTATTCACAGCTGTTCTTTCCCCTGAAAGGCATCGTTGCCTGGTATGACCGGGTAGAAGAAAAGTTCGGCGCGTTGGGGGGCGCGGATGATCCTAAATATGTTCAGAGCAATCCCACCTGGAGCCCGGACGGGAAAACAATTCTTTTCGCGAGGACCGAAACCTATGATCTGAAACACACTCAGGGAGCGGGAAAAACGCTTTTGACACGTGAGGAATGCAAGGAATTTGTGGAAGACGGCAAACCCTTCCAGTTCAAGTTGTATCAAGTGCCTTTCAATGAGGGTAAGGGCGGGACTCCCGTTCCGCTGGAAGGTGCCTGTGAAGACGGCGTGAGCAGCTATTTCCCGAAGTATTCACCGGACGGACGCTGGATCGTTTTTTGTAAAGCTTCCAGTTATATGCTCTTGCGCGGAGACAGCCGCCTGTACATCATGCCGGCTTCCGGCGGAGAACCCCGGCTGATGCGCTGCAATACGACGAATATGAACTCCTGGCACAGCTGGTCGCCCAATGGCAAATGGCTGGTGTTCAGCTCCAAGGTCAACGGTCCATATACCCAGCTCTGGCTGACACATATAGATGTGAATGGGGAAAGCACTCCGCCGGTGGTCTTACAGCAGTTTACCGCTCCGGACCGCGCCGCGAATATCCCGGAATTTGTCAATAACAAGCCGGGAGCCATCAAGAAGATCGAACCCCATTTCCTGAATGATATTTCATGGTGCCGCGCCGGGGATGAATTCTTCCGCAACAACAAGCCGCAGGAAGCGCTGACGAATTACCTGGGAGCCCTGGCTTTGAATCCTAATTGCTATCAGGCGCATCAGAAGATCGGTTTCCTTTATTTCAATGTCATGAACCGGCCGGAAGAAGGACTTGAACATACGAAGAAAGCAGTCGAATTGGAACCGCTTTACGCCATGAGCCAGTATGACTATGGGATGGCGAACTTGAGCCTGAAGAATTTTGATCTGGCCAAGAAACATATCCTGAGGGCTATCCAGCTGGTCCCCAGAGGGATCGATAAGCAATACGATGCCGGTGACATGCGCTATCAGCTGGCCCGTGCGACATTCCTTGGCGGTGATATTGATGAAGCTATCGGGATTTTGGAGAAAACGGTCGAATTTCGTCCGAATCATGCGGAATCCCTTTATCTGCTGGCCACTTTAATGGCATCCAGAGGGGATGATATGGGACAGGTAGTCGCCCTGATGCGCAAAGCTATTTCCATCAATCCTCAGGTGGACCGTTCCGCGGAACTGCATGAGAAGGCCGGGATCTATTTTGCTGAGATCCAGGACTATAGACAGTCACTAATGGAGGCGGAAAGGGCGTTGGTCATGGCAAGACAGATGAATAAGCCGGATATGATCCTGCGCCTGGAAGATGCTATTGCCCAACTGCGTCAATTGACCCCTTGATCTTGAATAGATTTTACACACAACCTCAACAGTGATAAGGTGTGCGGCACGGCTTTTTTGTGCCGCAAAAGATTCATGTCTGAACAGAAAAATACCAAAGGGCCAGAGCGTCGTTCTCATGGCGATAATAATAAGAAAAATCCTCAAATTGCTTCCCGAGGTATGGCGGCATGGCTTTTCATTCTGGGGATCATCTGCATCCTGATACTTTTCAGAGATGCCCCCGGAGCCAAGCAGGATGCCATTAGTTATACTCAATTAATTGACCTGGTAGAACAGCACAAGTTATTGCAGGGAGGCGAGATCATTTATAATCCGCAGGCTCCTGAGCTGAAAAAAATAACTGGTGCGTATTTTACGGGTGACAAACCCGCGTCCGCTTCAGAAGCTAATGAGCAGGTAAGGAACAAGGAATTATCCCGGAGCTTTACCATCGAAACCGCTTTATCGGATGAACTTCAGGAAAAGCTGCTCCTGGCCGGATTTACGATGAAGGAAGCGAATCTCGCGCTTCAGAATCTTTTGTGGGGGATATTGCCGTTTCTGCTGATCGCTCTTTTTATTTACTTCCTGTTGATGCGGCAGATACGCGGTGCGAACCGGGGGACGATGACTTTTGGCCGGAGCCGGGCTCATAAACTGGACAAAGAGAAGAATAAAACCAAATTCAAAGATGTCGCCGGTGTTGACGAGGCCATAGAAGAGGTGCGGGAACTGGTCGAATATCTGAAAGATCCCAAAAAATTCCAGCAGCTGGGCGGACGGATTCCCAGAGGTGTTTTGATGGTGGGTTCTCCCGGTACAGGCAAGACGTTATTGGCCAGAGCGATAGCAGGCGAAGCCGATGCGGATTTCTTCAGTATCAGCGGTTCTGATTTTGTGGAAATGTTTGTGGGTGTCGGAGCCAGCCGTGTGAGAGATATGTTTGAACAGGCTCGCAAAAGCGCTCCCTGCCTGATCTTTATTGACGAAATCGACGCGGTGGGCCGCAGCCGTGGTGTCGGACTGGGCGGCGGCAATGATGAAAGAGAGCAGACTCTGAACGCATTGCTGGTGGAGATGGACGGCTTTGAGGCACAGGAAGGTGTCATCATTATTGCCGCGACCAATCGTCCGGACGTACTGGATCCGGCCTTGTTGCGGCCGGGGCGTTTCGATCGTCAGGTGACGGTGAATCTGCCGGATATCAAGGGCAGAGAAGCGATCCTGAAAGTTCATTCCGCTAAGATCAAACTGGCCAAAGATGTCGATCTGCGCACGATAGCCAGAGGAACTCCGGGATTTTCCGGTGCGGAATTGGCTAACCTCTTAAATGAAGGCGCGTTATTGGCCGCCAGAGCGAACAAGCCGCAGGTGGATATGAAAGATTTGGAAGAGGCCCGCGATAAAGTCCGCTGGGGCGGTGAACGCCGCAGTATGGCCTTGAGTGATGAAGAAAAAGAGATTACGGCCTGGCATGAATCCGGTCACGCGCTGTTGACGGTGCTGCTGCCGCATACGGATCCTTTGCATAAAGTGACGATCATCCCCAGAGGTCAGGCGCTGGGCGCAACGATGTCGCTGCCCAAGGATGATGTGCGCAACCGCACCCGTAATCAGCTGGTTTCCATGATAGCGATGGCAATGGGCGGGCGTGTGGCTGAAAAATTGATCACCGGGGATATTTCCACAGGTGCCGCCGGGGATATCAAGATGGCCACTCAACTGGCCCGGAATATGGTTTGCCACTGGGGAATGAGCGAACGCTTGGGATCGGTCCTCTATGGCGAAGATAATGAATATGTCTTGCTGGGACGGGATATGGTCCGTTCCAAGGAATACAGCAATGAGACCGCGCATCTGATTGATGAAGAGATCAAACGCTTTGTCCAGGAAGGTTATGAACTGGCGGAAGATCTTATACTGAAAAACAAGGATAAAGTGGAGCTGATAGCGAAAAATCTGCTTGAAAATGAGACTCTTTCCGGTGAGGAAGTCACCTTTATCATCGAAAACGGCAGAATGCCGGATCCGCCCGAACTGGAAGACCAGTTGAATTCTGCGGATGAAGAGAAAACTGAAGATGATCAGGAGGAAGCTCCTGAAAAGGAATAAATAATGAAAACGAATTGGTTGATCCATAGTATTTGTATTGTTGTTTTACTGCTCATGGCCGGGACGATGACTTCTCAGGCCGCTGTGAAAAAGAAAGCGACCGTTCTCAACGGGATAGACGTTCTCAAAACGGAGAATTATGAGCCGCTGAGAGGGAAGAAGGTGGCACTGCTGACCAATCAGACCGGGCAGGATAAAGAAGGGAATTCTACCATTGACTTGCTCTATTCGGCGCCGGGTGTGGAATTAGTGGCCTTGTTCGCGCCCGAACACGGTATTCGCGGCGACAAAGATCAAGCCGTTATTGAAGACGGCAAAGATAATAAAACGGGATTGCCTGTTTACAGCTTGTACGGAAAGACACGCAAGCCATCCTCCGAGCAAATGAAGGGATTAGACGCGTTCGTCTTTGATATCCAGGATATCGGATGCCGTTTTTATACCTACATCTCCACCATGGCAAACTGCCTGGAAGTTGCCGGCAAGGAAGGTGTCGAATTCGTTGTATTGGACAGGATCAATCCCATCAACGGCAGGGATGTGGAAGGTCCGGTCCAGATCGAAAAATCCACATTTGTGGGGATCCATCCCATCGCTATCCGTCACGGAATGACGATAGGCGAGATCGCTCTGATGCTGAACGCGGAGTGCGATTATCAGGCCAAGGTCACTGTGATCAAACTGAAAGGCTGGAAGCGTAAAATGTGGCAGGATGAAACGGATATCCCCTGGGTCAATACCTCGCCCAATATGCGCAGTCTTTGGGAAGCGACTTTATATCCCGGGATCGGCGTGCTGGAGTTTACCCCCATTGCCACCGGGAGAGGAACGGCCATTCCTTTTGAATTGTTCGGGGCTCCTTATATTGACAGCAGAAGGTTTTATGATCGCCTGAACGCGTATGGCCTGGAAGCGATAGACTTTACTCCGTTCACTTTTGTTCCGTCAGAGCGCCAGTTCAAAAATGAACCTTGCAATGGATTGCGGTTCAATATCACCAACAGGGACAAGGTAAAGATCATGGATCTGGGAATGTGTCTGGCGCAGATCCTTTATCAGGATTATCCCAACGACTATTCTCTGAAGAACCTGAGCACTCTTTTGCTGCATCCCCAGACAAAGGCGGCCATTGAACAAGGAGCATCCCTCCGGGATATCCACGCTATTTGGGATCCGGAGTTGAAAGACTTCAAGAAACGCAGAGCCCGCTACCTGCTTTATAAATAGAGCATGGGGATCTCTCCAAAACAGTTTGAGGAATTGCAGAAACGCATGAACCGTACCGGTTCGTATGCGCTGGGAGAAAATCCGCGGCATTCTATTCTTTTGGGGGTGGATCCTTCTCTTCGCGGAACCGGATACGGAGTCATCCAGGTGTCAGACTCCCGTCAGATGAAGCTATTGACGGCGGGAACGGTGAAATGTTCTCCGGAGCTTTTGCATTCCACATGTTTTGTCAAAATTGCCCGGACTTTGCGGGATGTCATCAAGAAGTATCATCCAACGGTTTGTGTGGTGGAAGGCTTGTTTTTTGTTCATAACCTGAAAACTGCCATTGTCATGGGTGAGGCCAGAGGAGCGGCACTGCTTGTCGCGGCGGAACACGGGCTGGATATTTATGAAATGGCTCCCCGCAGAGTGAAACAGGCGATAGTCGGGTATGGCGGGGCTCAAAAACTGGCTGTCGCGAAGATGGTCCAGCGTATGCTGAAGCTGGATGAAGTCCCGGAACCGGACGCGGCAGACGCGCTTGCCTTGGCGATCACTTATTCAGAGGAGTCGGGGAAACCGACCCTGAGACCTTTGGAAAAAATATAAGGCAGTCTTTTTTACGGACTGCCTTGTCAAATGATCGTATTCTATTCTTAGAAAAGGATCATCTTCTCTAAATCAGAAATTCTCTGACGGATCATTTTCTTATCCAGTTTTGCCACTTTCAGGAAACCGAAATCCTCGCAGCAGTAAGAAGCGATGACAGTTCCTGCCAGTATGGCTTTTCTCAGATGCTTATCCACATCCGCCTTGGTCACCGCGTGGCTGGCCAGGTAGCCCATCAGACCTCCGGCAAAGGTATCGCCGGCACCTGTCGGATCCACTGCTTTTGTGAGCGGATAGGCCGGAGCCAGGAAGATCCCGCCGCCGTA
>JAEENR010000245.1 GCA_016283885.1 Verrucomicrobiota bacterium | reverse complement strand
AGGTGACGCTCATAAGAATCTCCCCTCAGTTGTTAAAGCACTCAAAAGAAAATGGCTGATAAACCTGATGCTTTTATTGTTATTTGTTTTTTCATGGCTTTAGTTTTTAATTTT
The DNA here is from genome assembly GCA_016283885.1 of Verrucomicrobiota bacterium. Taxonomy (GTDB): domain Bacteria; phylum Verrucomicrobiota; class Verrucomicrobiia; order Limisphaerales; family UBA1412; genus UBA1412. Next base: position 10,379 of record JAEENR010000245.1, on the reverse strand, counting down.
TTCGGGTTACCCCTACCAACGCAGTTATTTAACCCTTCTAAAGTACAAGCGTCAAGTAGTTTTTTGGAAAAGTATTTCCAAATCACTTGAGAATCAGTCACCCAAAACCATCTCTGATAGCGGTTCCGGGGTCATATCCGGCTATCCCAGTTTTTGAAAACGACCTCCTGATGATTTTTACGGATCGCCTGATAGATCTCTTCCGGTTCCCGTGCATCATTGAGGGTGAACTGGGAAACATCCTTGTCCGCTGAAACGGCATACCCGCCGGGAGTCACTCTCGATCCGGCGCTCATATTATCAGCGGCGCTTTGCACGATCGAGTCCCAGAAAGCCGGGGATTCCCGTGTGGAAACCGTCATCCCGCACTCCGGAAACACGATCCGAAAAGCCAGCATCATCTGCTCTAAATCGTTTTCATCTACCGGATGCTCCGGGATAAATCCACCGCTTACCGGCGTGATGCGCGGAAAAGCAAACTGTATCCGGCTCTGATAGCACTCCTTCATCAGGTAGAACGCGTGAGCTCCCAGACTGGCCGCTTCAATTCTCCACGGTGCCAGTCCCAGCAAAAACGCTATCCCCAGAGTGCGGAACCCTGCTCTGCCAGCCCGAAGCTGAGTCCAAACCCGGTGTTCATAAACACTTTTTGGCCCGGCAGGATGCAAATACTTGTAAAGCTCCTGATCGTATGTCTCCTGGAAACAGATCAGACTTTCAAACCCTGCCGCGAAAAGCCTCCGATAATCCTCCTCGCTCTGCGGCGCGACTTCAAGCGAAAGACAGGAAAACAACGTATTCAATCTCCGCCCGACTTCGCACAGAAAATCCACCGTGATATGTTTCGGATCCTCCCCGGCCACGATCAGCAGCGAATCGATCCCGTGCTTGCGGATCGCCGCGCATTCAAGCTCGATTTCATCCAATGTAAGCGTTTTCCGCTTCGCGTGATGATGGATATTGAAATCACAGTAGCGGCAGGAGTTGACACAAGTATTGGAAATATAAAGCGGCGCGAAAATAGAAACCGCTTTGCCATAATAACGGCGGCGAGCCTGCGTGGATGCATTGCGGAGCGCAGTCCTGTATTCGTCTTTTGATGCCTCCGGTGAAAGCAGATTCAACAGATCAAAAAAGCCATGACGGTATCCATTCAGGCTGTTCCATACCATTTCCGGGGTTACCCTGGCATAGTGATCCTGTATTTGTTCCAGAGTGAATCTAAGTTTGGGAAACATCTCGGCCTCACTTAAAAATATCAAACAGATCCATCGGGCTGGACGCTGAAGCCTGGCCTCGCGGTGTCGGCGGACCTGCCTGGATCCCGGTCTCCGCCGCCCGGACTGCCAGCTTGAAGGATTCTGCCATACGCACCGGGTCTGCCGCGGCGGCAACCGCTGTATTGACCAGCACCGCATCGGCACCGATCTCGATGGCTTCGGCCGCGTGCGACGGCAGTCCTATCCCGGCATCCACTATCACCGGAACATGGCTTTGCTCCACGATGATCTCGATCATATCACGGGTGCGGATCCCCTTATTTGAACCAATGGGTGCCCCCAGCGGCATCACAGCGGCGGCTCCTGCCTCTTCCAAATGCCGAGCCAGTACCGGATCAGCGTTGATATAGGGCAGCACGATCAACCCTCGTTTGACTATCTGCTCTGTCGCCTTCAGGGTCTCAACCGGATCAGGTAATAAATAGCGCGCGTCCGGATGGATCTCCAGTTTGATCCATTTGAATCCCGCCGCTTCTCCTATCCGGGCGATCCTGACAGCCTCATCCGCGTCGCGTGCCCCGGAGGTGTTCAGCATCACTTCCACTTGAGAACGGTCAATGGCTTTCAGGATATCATCATGCTCCCCGTCATCTTCATGGATCCGCGTAAGCGCCGCCGTCACCAGCTGAGTTTCCGAGGCGGCCAGCACTTGTCTGAAAACTTCCGTTGAGGCGAATTTGCCGGTTCCGAGGAAGAACCGGTTCGTGAATTTTCGTCCTCCGATAATCAGCTCTTTCATTAAAAATCATTAAAAAATCGCTATCAGAGATCGTCTCTCCCATAGCGATTTTCCTTTACGATGAACGGTTATTTAAATTAGAAAACGTAAACAATGTTTCCTGTGATGCCGAAGGCATTGCTGCGGTCGGCAGTGTCCACCATGCGATGATCGCCGGAGAGGTCATGATCCCAGCGGAACTCAGCACGGGTGACAACGTTTTCCCACAGTTTATAGCTAAGGGTGAAGGTATCAGAAAGATATTCATCTTCCTTGCCCCAGTCATTGGCGGCCACTGTCCAGGTGCCGGCTTTGCCGTTGGCGTATTCAATACGGTTGGCCAAAGTCAGTTTCTCAGTCACGTCATAAGCCAGATAAGCCGCGTAGGCATCCGCCCAGCTGCCGTCCCATGTATTATCGGATCCTTCATGACGATAGTCATAAGAGAAACCAAGACGCAGACCGGTGACCGGCAGAGGCAGAGTAATGCCCGCATAATAGTTAGCGGTATTGGGCGCGTCATAACCGCGGTTATCAGCATCCACACCGCTAACGACACCGCCGTAGATCTCCGTTCCTTCGAGGAAGCCGGTAGATTCAGGGAAGACCAGATTCAAGGCACCCAAATAAGTCAGACGGACAGAATCCGATGAGCGGTTGCCCGTGTAAGTATTGGCAACACCGGCATGAACACCCAGTATCCAGTCACTCAAATCAAAATGATAGCTGGCCAGAGCACCGCCGTGATGTCTCGGCTCCAAATCATAGCCATAAGAACGGCTGATGTTCGGATTCAGATAAGCGTCATCGCTTTCATAGCCGACGACGGTCTGGAACAGACCGGCGCGGACATCCAAACCGTTGCCGATCGGCACGCGCAGATCCACGTAAGCGTTTTGCAGAGCGATATTGGAAGCGAGTCTGCCGGCACTGTAAATATTGGCCAAATCGCCAAAAATCAGATCCGCCTGATAACCAGCATCCCATGTCGAAGCGTCATCTTCCAGTGCTTTGCCAAAACCGATTTTCACGGCATCGACATTGAAACCATTCTGATGATTGGCGTTATTCACCAAAGAACGACCGGAGGAAGTCTTCAGATCGCCAAACTGCCAGTTCATGGAAACATCTACATAACCGCTGACAGTTGTTCCTGAAACAGCCGTCAATACTTGATTTTCCGCTTCTTCTGCCGTGACAACGGCAGCCGTACTAATGATCCCGGCAACTGCCAGGGCTAATGTCCATTTATTCATGATATACTATTACACAATTAAACAATCAGAGGGGAACAATTCCCTCTTGCGCAGCCAAAATATCCAATAACCGATCTCATGTCAATAAAAAACACAACTATTTTAGTAGTTTTTTATTTTTTAGAAAATTAACACAAATAAACTAATAAAAAACCTCTTCCCACCCAGGAAGAGGTCATTTACTATTAAATAGTTATGTTTGTATGAATAAGAAGAACAGGTTCCCCTTACGCGAAAAATTTTATCATGCAGCAATCTTTTGTCAATAAAAAATCACAACTATTTTAGTAGTTTTATTAAGCCGCTAAAATTTGACGGATTCAGGTGATGATCCCGCCTCCCAGCACTTCTTCCCCCCGGTACAGCACGGCGGACTGTCCTTTTGCCGCCGCGGAAACTGCCTCCGGGAATGTAAGCCTGTTTTTCTCAAAAAAGGCGGGGAACAGTCTGGATGTGGAACGGATCTTTACCTGAACTTCCCCCACAGGTTCATCCCCTATCCAGGTGCAGTCCGCAAGCGTCAATTCAGTCCGCAGAGTATCATGGATCCCTCCAACCACGACCTCATTGCGGCAGGCGTTCAGCTCCAGCACATATAATGGATGCTCCGCCGCGATCCCCAGTCCTTTGCGCTGGCCAATGGTAAAATTCCAAAAACCATTATGCGTGCCAAGGATATCCCCGGCGGTGTCCACAATATTTCCCCGGCGCGGTGCGACATTCAGCAGTTCGACATGATCCCCACTGTAAAAATCCTGGCTGTCCGGTTTATTTTTGACCTCAAGACTATACTTTTCCGCCAGCTTCCGGACTTCCTCTTTATGAAGTCCGCCCAGCGGGAAAAGCAGATCTTTCAGCTGATCCCGCGTCAGCCGGTAGAGAAAATAAGACTGATCTTTCTTTTCGTCCACGCCGCGCAGCAAATGCGGATCTCCATCTTCTTCACAGATCCGGACATAATGTCCTGTGGCAAATTTATCGAACTGAATACCCGATTGCCGTGCCAGCTGCGGCAGTACCCCGAATTTCATAGATGCGTTGCACCGCACACAGGGATTAGGAGTTCTGCCATTCAAATATTCCTCGCGAAAATACTCCAGCACTCTCTTTTCATACTCCGCCGCACAGTCAAAAACCCGATACTCGATCCCGATCTGACGGCACAACGCCTCCGCGCGGGCTATGTCCTCCGCTTCACCCGGACCGAAACAGGCATCTTTAGTTCCTCCTTTATAAGCTCCCTCCCGCCAAAGTTTCATTGTCACACCAACGACCGTGTGTCCCTGTTCTGCCAGCAAAGCCGCCGCGACAGAGGAATCGACCCCTCCGGATAATCCGACCGCGATCTTCACGGCTGTACCTCCAGCATCCGGTCAATGGGGATCCTGGCTCTTCTGAGCGTTTCCTCATCCAGCTCGATCCTGGGCGCGAGATCTTGCAAAGCCATCAGCACATCTTCAAGCGTGATCTTTTTCATGTTTGGACAGAGTACATTAGGCTCCAGCGGATAAAACTGTTTCGTGGGATTCTCCTTCCGCATCCGGTGGAGGATGCCGCACTCGGTCCCGATGATAAACTCACGGCAATCCGATTCCTTCACAAACTTTAGCATCCCGCCGGTCGAAAAAGCGTGATCCGCAAGCCTCACCACTGCGGGCAGACACTCCGGATGCACCAAAACCACGGCCTCCGGATGAAGCTCCCTGACCCGGATGATATGTTCCGGCAGGATCTTATTATGCGTGGGACACCATCCCGCCCACAGCTCCATTTCCCGTTTCAGCTTTCTGCCGATATTGCTGCCCAGATTCGCATCCGGCAGAAACAGTATCTTTTGTTCCTTACCAATGCCGGAGATCAATTTCTCCGCGTTGCCGCTGGTACAGCAAATATCCACCTGGGTCTTAGTCGCCGCCGTAGTATTCACATAAGCAACGACCAGAGTATCCGGGTGACTATCTTTATACTTCGCAACGGCTTCCGGTGATGCCATATCCGCCATCGGACAACCCGAATGAGGATTCGGATGCAGTACGATCGATCCCGGCGACAATATCTTGGCCGTCTCCGCCATAAAGCGCACTCCGCAAAAGACGATCACCGGCGCGTGACACTCCGCCGCCTTGCGGGAAAGCTCCAACGAGTCCCCTACAAAATCAGCGATATCCTGCACCTCCGGTCTCGTATAATTATGCGCCAGGATCAACGCCTGATGTTCTTTTTTCAGCTGACGGATCTCTTCTTCTATGGTCATCATCGTGCTTGTTTCAAAAAAAAGCTTGGACGACCCTGCTTCATAAGAATATCAAGATCGTCCATCTTGTTAATTCATTGGGAATAAGATATGAGTTTTACTCTTTGCCGCTGCCGCAGCATTTCTTCGTTGGTGTATTCCCGTTTTTTTTGCAGCATTTTGTCCCTTTACAGCATTCCGGACATTTACACGGCTGGCAGCAGTCTTTCTTGGCACAGCATTTCACTGCCGCGCAGCATGTCTTTTCGGTCTTGCAGCAGCTTTTCGTCTCTTGCGCGAAAGCAAGTGTGAACAAACAAAGGCAAAGCGCCGCTGCGGAAACAAGCATCCATTTTTTCATTATCATATTTCTTTCGTTAGAACAAGTTTCGTTATTCACTAAAAAGCCAGGTGGAAAGATACCGCTCACCCGTATCCGGCAGCAGAGCCACGATCCGTTTCCCGGCGAACTCCGGACGCTTGGCCAGCTCCAGCGCGGCATACAGCGAAGCGCCTGAGCTGATGCCGACCAGCAGTCCTTCCTGCGCGGCGGCGGCGCGAGCCGTCTTGCCGGCGTTTTCCGCCGAAACCGTTATCACTTCGGTAATGATCCCCGGATCCAGCACCTTCGGAACGAACCCCGCGCCGATCCCCTGGAGCTTATGCGGACCTGGTTTGCCACCGGACAGCACCGGACTGGTATCCGGTTCCACCGCGTAGATCTTCACCGCCGGGTTTTTCTCCCGCAGATACTTGCCCACACCCGTCAGAGTGCCGCCGGTGCCGACCCCGGCCACGAACGCGTCCACTTTGCCCTCGGCGTCCGTCCAGATCTCCGGCCCCGTATGCGCCCGGTGATACGCCGGGTTCGCCGGGTTCTCAAACTGCTGCGGGATGAACGAGCCGGGATTCTGCTGCTGAAGCTCCAGTGCCTTGGCGATCGCGCCCTTCATGCCCAAAGCTCCTTCCGTCAAAACGATTTCCGCGCCATAAGCCGCCGCCAGCTTCCGGCGCTCGATGCTCATCGTGTCGGGCATCGTCAGGATCAGGTGGTAGCCCTTGACCGCCGCCACGAACGCCAGCCCCACACCCGTATTGCCGCTGGTCGGCTCGATGATCAGCGCGCCCGGTTTCAGCTTGCCCTCCTTTTCAGCCGCCTCGATCATCGCAAAAGCGATACGATCCTTCACGGAGCCGCCCGGATTGAAAGATTCCACCTTGACAACGACTTCCGCGCCCCCTTGATTCAACTTATTGATCCTGACCAGCGGTGTCCCGCCGATCTTATCCAGAATGGTATTTGCTATACTCATAACAATATGAACTCTTATTTTTTCAAAAATCACAACTTATTTAGTTGTGTATCGGGAAAAAGTATACAATGCTGTTCTGATATGTCAAGTGAAGAATCAAAAAAACTTCTTTTTTTGGAATGTCTGTTAATTTAGTATTGATTTTTTTCTTTGGAGTGCCATAGTAAGCACAGCCGTCTGAAACAACAGACACAGGCAGGAACGCTCATGAAAATCTCTACCAAAGGCCGCTACGGATTGCGGATACTGATCGATCTGGCCGCGCACGATCCCGAAAAACCCCGTTTGATCCGGGACATTGCCCAGTCGCAGCAGATCTCCGAAAAATACATCAGCTGTCTGATGATCCCCCTGCGCCGTGCCCGTCTGATCCGCTCGATCCGCGGCATGAACGGCGGCTTCCACCTGGCCAAAGACCCCAAAGAGATCACCCTGCTGGAGATACTGGAAGCCATGGAAGGCTCCATCTCGATAGTGGACTGCGTCCTCTGCCCCGAAAAATGCAAGCGCAGCAGGCACTGCCCCGCCCGCGGCATCTGGCAAAACCTGAATGACAGCATCCGGGACCTGATGCGGAACGTGACCCTGAGCGACATCCTGCACACCTACTGCGGCCAGGATGCTAAGGAGGGCATCTTCGACTACTGCATCTGAGCCAGTGAGTTACACCCCATTTATGAACGAAGAGAGCCGCGATTTTCGCGGCTCTGTCTAACTACAATACACTACACTAATAAGTCATTTATAAATAACTTTGGCCGTCGGAGAGCACGTCCGGCCGAATGACATCATAAGAATGATCGTAATCGTTCATAGGTCTTTCATTTAGCGAACGACATACTGTCGTATCACTGGGAAAAATATACGACACTGAGTCGTATGTGTCAACATTTTCATGAAAATTTTTTAAATTTTTTTTGATTTTGTATAAAATCCCTGTGGGATTTTCATTCATGAAATATTGATTTTTCAAAAATCCGCGGACAGCACTTGACAAAAACCCTTCTAACAGTCATATTATGTGAAGTCTGCATCGAAAAGATGCTGATAATATGATCGTATTAACTGTGGTCAGTATCTAATGAGTTCTATTTGTGATACGCATGTGGCTCTTTCTAATTACAGAGCCGTACCTGCCGGTGAAAAGGAAGCGGATGCCACTTGGCATCAGCCATCTTCAACAGAGACCCCCCTCAACATCAGGATAATAGCCTTTGCGGATGAGCACATGAACGTCCGTCCTCTGACGCCCGCTCCTCATTTTCTCACCAAATCCGATGGAAACGACCACACTGCTCAGGCGGAAACATCCATCCCGCTCTACAACCTGAAGAAAAACACCATCTGTCTGCTGGCCGATGATGTCGCGATGAACCTCCAGGTGCTGGCGGTCACACTGAAAAGAATGGGGCTTAAAACCTTATGCGCCAATTCCGGCAAAGAAGCCCTGGAGCTTCTGGAACGCGAAGACGTGGACATCGTACTGACAGACCTCTGGATGCCCGAAATGTCAGGCGTGGAATTGACCGATCATATCCGCCATTCTTCCGCTAAGAAAAACATCCCCATCATCGCGATAACAGCGGACACCTCCTGCCAGGAAACGCTCAAAATGGACTCCTTCAACGGTGTCATTTTCAAGCCGATCTCCATCAATAAATTAGCCAAGATCTTCCAGGTGGAAGAATAAACGCGGGCAGGTTTACGACCCCTTTCAATACAGAGACGCAAAATTCAGCGTCTCGTTTTTTTACCCCGGAACAGTGTAAAAAAAACACCGATGGCATTAAAAGAACCACCGATGGACACGGATAAACACAGATAATTTATTGAAAATCAGTTTATTATATTATTTTTGCATCCAGGTACACAACCAAGAATGATAACAGGGAGACAAATTATAAATGAGGGCATGAAGGGACAAAATGGAATAAGAAACACCAGCAGCCACCAGCGGGATCCGATATCATTCAACCGGCGTGCTACCAATGACAAACTCGGTAGAGCAAAAGTGAATGAAAGAATAAAGGTACGAATGAGGACATCAATAAGGACCACATTACTACCTACCTGATAACCATTTTCTGTCCTATAATAAGGAAGATTGTCGGATTCCACTCCATATATTCCATAAATTAACGGCGACAATCCAAACTCTATGAGAAAAATAATGACTGCCACTACTAGGAGAAATATCCAATATTCCCCGCGGGAGGCTTTTCCGCGGTAGTCAAAGCTTTTTCTCAAAGCATCTATATAGGCACTGACGGGATTCATAATATCATTCTTTCATAAATCGTTTCGGGTTATTGACTTGAAGAGACGCGAGATCCTCGCGCCTCCTCGACTTGCTCGTCTTTCAGCCCTGAAAGGGTCTGCTAATGTCTCTATTTATTACCGGGGACGATGCCGATAATGATGAAGAAGATCGGAAACAAAATACACAATATGACCAGCCAAACAGGCCAGCCGATATCGTTCAGACGGCGCCCGGCCAAAGCCAGACTCGGCAGGACTATCAGGAAAAGCCAAAGGATAAGGCCGATAAGCCCCCCTGCGCCGCCATTGATTTCCACTCCAATGAGGGCAAGCACCAACCCAACGATAAAGCTCAGGACAATAAAGCCCACTACGCACATCCAGTATTCCAAACGGGAAGCAGTCCCGCTGTAGTTGAAAGGCTGTTTGATGGCGCTGATATAAGCAGTTATAGGATTCATATTTATTAGATGATTTTAGTTTTGATTTATTGTTAGATTTTATAGATAAAATAAGTTTTACTTGCCGCTTTGACTGGGAACAACGCCGAAAACGATCATGACGATCAGGGTGACTCCCGGAATCAGATACAACAAGGCCAACCAGGGAGACCAGCCAATGTCATTCAGCCGGCGTACTGTTAAACTCACAAACGGAAGCAGGATGCAAAAAAGATAGAATATAAAAGATATAAATCCATAAATACCAAATATACAAGTGATTATTATATTATTATTCATTCCATCTGGACCGAGTAAAAACGTTCCACCAAAGAAAATAATACAACCTCCCAACATAAAAATAAAACCAATGATCCATGCAGCTATGAGAAACATCCAGTATTCCAAACGGGAAGCGGTTCCATTGTAGTTGAAGCATTGTTTGATCGCATTGATATAAGCACTTATAGGATTCATATTGATGTGATATATTCTAAAAAATTTTTATCAGTCAAAAAACCACAGGGGGAATCTGGTTCCCCCTGTGATCTTCAAATCAGATGATTACTTGTTGTCTTTAGTGATCATCGGCCAGTCATCCGTGCGGAAAGGCACCGCCGGCAGACCCACTCCGTTATAGAGGTTGCATACCGGGTTGATGTCCCAGGCATAGCGGACTGCCACCGGATTCGGTACATCCGGAGAATAGACCAGGATGGTTCCGTCCTGGATCTTGGCTGTAGCCCAGACAAACTTCTTGTCCTCGCCCGCGATGGCGAAACCGGTCAGTTTGCCGTCATTGCCCTTGGCCACCAGACCGCCGCAGGTGTAGTCGAAGTCCAGACGGATGCTGCCGTCAACGACCTTCATGGATTTATAC